>JAFNWZ010000242.1 GCA_017379255.1 Akkermansia sp.
TCGATTTACCCGGGGTTCCGCCGCTAACGCGGCTCCACCCCGGGCTACTTTATACCGCCCTGACGGGCTCAAAAATCCGCGCACTCCGCGCGCCAGAATAGACCGATAAATTACAATCTACGAAACTTTGGGACACATGTGACTTGCCACGCCGCGCGTTTCTTTTTGCTTCCTGGTTTTGGTGAAAAAGGGAATGAATGCTCTTAAATTCCCGAAAATCGGGAGTGATATGCTCCCGATTTTCGGGAATTTGGTTGACTTGGATTCAGATTTGCGGCATTATAACCGTATGGAAGCCCCGGTGACATATAAGCGAACGCTGCAGAGAAAGATTGAGGAACTGAATCGTTATTTTCCTTGCATTATGTTGACCGGGGCGCGGCAGGTGGGTAAGTCCACCCTTTTGCGCGACATGCTGCCGGAGGGGATGAATTACATAACATTGGATGATTATGTGGAGGCTGAGAAAGCGAAAGAAGACCCGCAGGGGTTTCTGGAGCGGTATGGATTGCCCCTGTGTATAGATGAGGTTCAATATGCGCCGGAGCTCTTGCGAGCCATTAAAATGCGGGTAGATGCAGAGCGTCGGCCTGGCATGTACTGGCTGACCGGCTCACAGCGGTTTCACATGATGAAAGGTGTGACGGAAAGCCTGGCAGGGCGTATAGGTGTGCTGGAACTGATGAGTTTATCGCAGCGTGAAATGCTGGGAGAAGGTGAGGAGGCTCAGCCTTTCCACCCGGAGAACGCTGAGACGCTGGCGAAAAACGGGAAAGTGTGCGATACCACGACCCTGTTTGAACGTATCTGGCGTGGGGGATATCCGCAGCTGATTCAGTATCCGCACATGCCTGTGCGCGATTATTTCAATTCATACTTGCAGACCTATGTGGAGCGCGACGTGCAGAGCCTTTCGCAGGTTGGTAATAAAAGCGCCTTTGTGACACTGATGCGTTCTGCTGCTTTGCGTACAGGGCAGCAGCTGGTGTACAATGACCTGGCGCGGGATGCCGGTGTTTCGCCGAAAACGGCTGCTGCCTGGGTGTCTGTTCTGGAGGCATCGGGCATCGTATCATTGCTGCAGCCCTACCATTCCAACTCCATCAAACGCCTGGCAAAGTCCCCTAAGCTGTATTTTCTGGATACGGGATTCTGCTGCTGGCTTGCTGGTTGCCGGGATGCCGCAGAGCTCGCGCGAGGCCCGCTGGCGGGTGCTATGCTGGAAACCTGGGTGTATGGGCAGCTGCTGCGCGCTTTTACAAATGCGGGCATGGAACCCCGGCTGTATTATTTCCGGAATCACGATGGCGCAGAGGTAGATTTCCTGATAGAGGACAACATGTGCCTGTATCCCATCGAGGTTAAACTCAGTAATCGCCCTGTCCCAGGCGACCTGAAAGGGGTTCGTCATATCCCCGCTGGTCTGAATAAAATACATCCCGGAATGGTGTTCTGTACCTCTCAGAAATGGGAGAAACTGACTCCGGAAGGCATGGCTGCATTCCCCATTTCAGCCCTTTGACTCTCAAAAAGGGAATGAATGCTTGTGAATTCCCGAAAATCGGGAGTCTTAGACTCCCGATTTTCGAAAAATAAGATATATGCGGCTACGCTTACTCAGCCGGCCAGCCGATGCATTGGTGCACGATTACTTTGTGGTTCTCCGGCAGCCCGATTTCGCGTTTGAGGGCATCCTTATCAATCATGGCGCGCACAACGGTGGAGAGCCCGCGGGAGGTGCAGTAGAGGTATACGTTCTGGTAGGCAGAGCCCACGTGGTTTTCACCGCCGCGGTCGTCCAGACAGGTGTAGAGCAGGTGCAGCGGGGCATTTTTCACAAAGTCCTGGCGCTTGCAGAGGGGAATGAGATTCTTCTTGTTCACCTTGCGCAGGGTGTGCGCCATGCCGTCGTATTCCCAGGTGCCGGTGGGGGTGAGCACAAAGAGCTGCATATTCTGCAGGTTGCGCGAGGTGGGAATAGTGCGCTTGCCGTGCGGGCTCTTGCCCCAGGCCACCCACAGGATATCCGCCAGCGTCTGGTCATCAATAGCGCGGGTGGTATCAAAATCACGGGCGCTGTGGCGCTTCGCAATAGCTTCCATGAGCGGCATGCCGCCGGTCATCACCGGGGCAGGCAGTTCCTTGGTCAAGGCGTTGCCCCAGCAGGGCAGCAGGGTGGCGGTGGCAATGCAGATTTTCAGAATGTGCTTGAACATATTCCACATTCTATCAGGCAAGCTGTCCGGATGTAAAGAAAAAGTCATCCCCTTGCAGAATTTGCTGGCGGGCTTTCACCTTGACAAATCAGGGTGGAAGGCGCATAGTAGCAAGGCCTGCGGGCCCTGAACGATATGAGTGAAGCAAAAGTAACGCCTGAACTGATTCGCGCGGCGCTGACTACGGTGAAATACCCCGGATTCAGCCGCGATATTGTCTCCTTTGGTCTGGTGAAGAACATTGAGGTGAGCGCCGAGGGCGCAGTGCGTATCGAGCTGCGCATTGAGAGCAAGAATGAGGACGTGCCCCGCTTTGTGTACCAGAGCGTGATGACCGAGGTGAAGGAGATGCCCGGCGTGAAGAGTATTGATGTGGATATCGAATACCACAACCCGGATGTGGAGAAGAAGGCTGCCATGCAGGATGACCCTGCCAAGTGGAAAACCCCGCTGCCGGGTGTGAAGCACATCATCGGTATTTCCTCCGGCAAGGGCGGTGTGGGCAAGAGCACGGTTTCGGCCAACCTGGCCGTGGCGCTCTCCCGCCTGGGCTACCGCACCGGCTTGCTTGACCTTGATATCTACGGCCCCTCCATGGCCCTTATGTTCGGCACCAAGGAACTGCCCGATGCCGGCGAGGACGAACGCTTCATTCCGGTGCAGGCGCATGGCGTGAAGCTGCTTTCCATGGGGCTCATGATGGATGAGGCCTCCCCCGTGGCGGTGCGTGGCCCGCTGGCCACCCGCTACACCCAGCAGTTCCTGAAGGAAACCGACTGGGGCGAGCTCGATTTCCTGATTCTGGACATGCCCCCCGGTACGGGGGATATCCAGCTCACCATTGTGCAGACGGTGCAGATGGATGGCGTGGTGGTGGTGACCACCCCGCAGGAGATGGCGCTCATTGATGCCCGCAAGGCCATCGGCCTCTACCAGCGCACCGATACGCCCATCCTCGGCATTGTGGAGAATATGAGCTATTTCATCTGCCCCACGGATGAGACGGTACACTACATTTTCGGGCAGCACGGCGGCGACCGCGAGGCGGTGAAGCTCGGTGTGCCCATGCTCGGCAAGATTCCGCTGGATATCCGCACCCGCGAGGGTGGTGACCAGGGGCGCCCCGTGGCGCTGGAGGATACCGGTTCCAACCGGGTGGCTGCGGCTTTTGAGGGCGTGGCCCAGACTCTTGCCTGCGCTCTGGGTGAATAAGTGATTTTACAGCAAAGCATAAGGGGAGCATCAGAAGTGATGCTCCCCTTATGCTTCCGGCTAATTTAGCTTTAATTAGCCGGAAATTAGCTGGTTAGTCAGAATTGTGTTACTTGCGGCGGCGGCGGGCGGCCAGACCGGCCAGAGCCAGCAGACTCAGCGTGGTGGTGGCGGGCTCTGGGATGATATTGATGCTGAAACTCGGAGCTCCGTTCGAATCGACAGCACCGGCATAATCATAGGTAATACCATTGAGCCTGATGGCCATAGCATCAGCATTCACATCTTCACCGAACTGCACTGCGAGACCGGTGTAGCCATGCTGTGCAAGAGCCTCAGTGTCAATATTGAGTTCCAGTTGACCCTGCGTAGAGCAGTGGAAGAGCTCCGTGAGATCTGCTGTGAATACCCCACTGCTGCTCGCCAGATTATCCAGCGAGTAATTCACGATGGCATTATCCAGAATAATGATACCGGTTTCGCCCA
>JAFNWZ010000243.1 GCA_017379255.1 Akkermansia sp.
CGGTTGTGCCGGTAAAGGCCAGCATACCATTCACGGTGGCAGTTCCCATGAAGGCTGTCGTGTCGGTGAGGGCCAGCGTACCATTCACAGTAGTCGTTCCCGTGGAGGCAGTCGTGCCGCTGAGGACCAGCGTGCCATGCACCATGGAGGACGAGGCGGCGTACCCCCCCCCCTTCATCTCCAGCGTTGAGCCGTTTGCCACTTCCACTGCACCGGCCAGGCTGTTGCCGCTTCCGGCCAGCACCAGATGGCTGTTATTATCCACCTTCAGCGTGGTTCCGGCGGCGGTTGTGAGAGCGGCCTCGCCCGTAGCCGTAGCGCCCAGGGCCGTGCTGTGGTGCACATTCAGCGTACCTTCCTGCAGCTCCGTCGCGCCGGTGTAATCATTGCCCGTAGCAATGGTCAGCTCACCCGCACCGTTCTTGGTCAGTGTGGTATTACCGCTCAGCTTACCACTGCCGGTAAAGGCATAATCATTCCCTGCGGTATTCTGCACATGAATGGAAGCCGGCGTCAGCTCGCCCACCAGCTGCACCTCGCCCGCTCCGCGGTCCATGAAGATGACATCCTGCCCGGCGCGGAAGGCAGAGCCGTTGTTCCAGTTGGTCTCCGTGCTGCTCCAGATACCGCTGCCGCTGAGATTACTCCACACCGGAGTGGCGGCATAATACAACGTACTATCCTGCCACACCAGATCGCCAAAACCAGCTTCGGCGGCGGCTCCACTGCCCTGCACACACACCTTCTCCGCGGTCCAGGTATCTATCGCCGTGTAGCTGTCGGACGAAAGGATGCGGTACATCCCTGCAGCCCGTTCTTCGTCCACATTCAGGTTCAGGCTCAGCGTTCCCGTGCTCACACTGCCGGTCAGTGTCAGCGCTGCGGTCTCCAGGTGGCTGTTATCCAGAGTCACCGTCAGTGATACCGCATCTCCCAGAGTCAGCGAACCCGTGGTGGTATTCGCCCCCTGCAGTTCAAGGCTGGTGCCTGTCCCAAAGCTGATAGCACCATTCAACCCCGCATCGCGCAGAAGAACATTGGCACTGCTGCCAGCCACAGCGCTCAGGCTGGTGGTGCTCAGAACAGCGCCATCCACTACTTGCAGTGTGCCACCATACAGGGTCGTAGCTCCCAAGGTACTGGTGCGTGAATTCAGGATTTCAGCATCCGTCGCCACGCGGCCTTCGTTGTTTGCCTCCAGAATAGCATCCAGGTGGTTCTTCGTATACTGCCCGCTAAAGATGATTGTTCCCTTTGCCTGCTGTGTGATACCATCGGCATCGGTGTAGTCTGCATTAAGTGCGGTCGTGCTACCGTATACGGAGTCATGGAAGGTGATATGCCCACCTGTTTTAGCGGAAAGGATCAGTTCACCGGTAGTATAGATACTGCGCAGACGGTAAGTAGAATTGGCGCTCTCATAGTTTTTCTCGAAACATACGGTCTCATTCCCTTTGATGCTTACACCACCACCAGAAGCATAAATCGCGCCGCCGTAGGAGGGGGTGGAGGAGACGGCGGAGGCTGTGGCGGTGTTCCACGTGAAAGTCACATCTCCATTCCCGATGATGCTTACACCACCAGAAGCATAAATCGCGCCGCCGGAGGAGTAGGCGTAGGAGGAGATGGAGGAGGCTGTGGCAATGTTCCCCGTGAAGAGCACATCTCCATTCCCGCTGATGCTTACTCCTCCAGTTTCAGCACAAATCGCGCCGCCGGAGGAGTAGGCGTA
>JAFNWZ010000244.1 GCA_017379255.1 Akkermansia sp.
CGGGTGACAGAATGCGACGCTTTATGTTGATGCTTAGCTTTCTGTCACCCACTCACTGCGTTCGGGGTTTTGGTTGTTTTATTGTTTAACCCGGGGTTCCGCGACTTCGTCGCTCCACCCCGCGCTAACGGCTGCCGTCCCTGTCGGGACTCCAAATTCCGCTCGCTTTGCTCGCTGATAAATTACAATTTACGTTGCCTTTCTAATGAAGCCGACGCGTAACTTCGGTTCTTTAATCACGTTAGCATGTTTTGACGAACATATCCACCAGCAAATCTGAAACAGGCCCCATTATTTCAAGAAAGCGTTCTCCTGGCAATCATTGCCCCCCGCCAACACTACCGTAAACGGTTGATAAAAAAGAATGCCGCGCAGCTGTCACCAGCTGCGCGGCGCGTATGAAAAGGTCTGGCTTTGACCTCTGACTGAAATTATTTCATGGCCTTGGCGTGGGCAATGATGTTTTCCACATTCATGCCCAGATCATGCAGCACCACATCTCCCGGGGCGGAGAAGCCGAAGGAGTCGATGCCGATGATGCAGCCTTCCGTGCCCACGTAGCGGTACCAGAGGTCGGTCTTGCCGGCTTCGATGGCGAGGCGGCGGGTGCAGGAGGCGGGCAGGATGCTTTCGCGGTAGGCGGCGTCCTGCTTGTTGAAGCGGAACATGGAGGGCATGGAAACCACGCGCACATCCGGGCCCAGTTCCTTGGCAGCCTGCAGTGCGAGGATGAGTTCGGAACCGGAGGAGATGATGATGGTGCCGGGCTGCGCGGTCTGTTCCCTGAGGGCAATGTATGCACCCTTCATGGTGCCCATGCGGCGGGTTTGGGCGTCGATATCCACCACACTGGTGAGGCTGGGCACATTCTGGCGGGTGAGGATAAGGGCGGTCGGGCCATCGGTGCGTTCCATGGCGCACATCCAGGCACCGGCGGCTTCTTCTTCATCTGCCGGGCGCACCACATCCAGGTTCGGGATGACGCGCAGGCCGCTCACGGTCTCCACCGGCTGGTGGGTGGGGCCGTCTTCGCCCACGGCCACGGAGTCGTGCGTGAGCACATAGGTGACAGGAAGTTCGGAAAGGGCTGCTACGCGGATGCTGGCGCGCATGTAGTCCACAAACACGCAGAATGTACCGGCGGAAACGCGGAAGATGCCGTCGTATGCCATGCCGTTGCAGATGGCAGCCATGGCGTGCTCGCGGATGCCGAACCAGAAGTTGCGGCCGGTGTAGTCAGCGGCAGAGAAGTCACCTGCGCCCTTGAGGTAGTTCTTGTTGGAGGAGAACAGGTCAGCGCTGGTGGAGAGCAGACCGGTGCAGGCTGCGCCGATGGCGTTCTGCGCCACTGCGCCGGAGGAACGGGTGGCTTCCTTGGCACCGGGGGCCCAGGTCGGGATGAGCTCGTTGCTGGCATCGGCGCTCAGACCGTTGACGGAGAGATCCATGCAGAGGGCAAGCTCGGCGGCCTTTTCCGGGTTGGCATCGCTCCAGGCATCGAAAGTGGCCTTCCACTCGGCATAGGAGGCTTCGCGCTGGGTCTTGAGTCCGGCCATGTAGGCGCGCACATCGTCGGAAACGTAGTACTGCTGGTCGGTGGGCAGGCCCCAGTTGGCGTGGGCCTCGGCCCAGAGCTTGGCGCCGCCTTCGCCGTGACCCTTGGTGGTGCCTTCAAATCCGGGCACACCCTTGGCAATGGTGGTCCTGGCGATGATGAGCTTCGGGCGGCCGTTCTTCTCCAGGCGGCAGACGCGGAGGGTCTTTTCCACCTCGGCCATGTCGTGGCCGTCAATGGTGAAGGCATCCCAGCCCTGGGCGGTGAAGCAGGCGGCGATGTCGTCAATCTGGGTCACTTCGATGGGGGCATCCAGCGTGATGCCGTTGGCATCGTAGATGAGGATGAGGTTATCGAGCTTGAGCGTGCCGGCAATGGCGGCAGCCTCGCGGGAAATGCCTTCTTCAATGCAGCCGTCACCGGCAAGGCAGTAGACATTGTGGTTGAAAATCTCGTGCTCCGGGGTGTTGAAGCGGGCGGCAGCGTGCTTGCCGGAGATAGCGAAGCCCACGGCATTGGCAATGCCCTGGCCCAGCGGGCCGGTGGTGCATTCCACACCGGGGCAGCAGCCGAATTCCGGGTGGCCGGGAGTGTTGGAGCCCTTGGCGCGGAAAGCCTTCACATCGTCCATGCTGACGCCGAAGCCTGTGAGGTGCAGCCAGCTGTAAAGGAACATGGAGCCGTGGCCGCCGGACAGGATGAAGCGGTCGCGATTGAGCCAGCGCGGCTCGGAGGGGTTCACGTTGAGCAGGTTACCATAGAGAACAGCGCCAATTTCAGCACAGCCCAGGGGCAGACCCATGTGCCCGGATGCTTTGTCGAAAATAGCGTCGATGGCAAGACCTCTGGCCTGATTTGCAGCCTTTTGAAGGATTTCCGTGTTCATGCGAATTTGAGTATAACAGATGCGCCTTTATTGTAAAGTCAAAATGCACAATTAAAAATGTAAAATAACCTGCGCCACTGCGCGGAATTCCGGGGATGCATCAATCCAATTTGATTTTGAGCATGCGGCAGGCCCCCCGGAAGCAGGTCTCGTAGTCAAGCTTGCCGTTGGGCAAGGTGGGAATGTATTTGACGGCAATGATGTGCCGCGGAGCCCAGCTGCTGGGCAGATGCAGGTTGGTGACTCCGTATCGCAGGGTGAGGTAATCCGGCGGGGTGACTTCCTGGTGCAGGGTGGAGAGCATCACGAGCTCCTCCCCGCCTGTGCGGCTGGGCACGCTCACCACAGCAAGCCTGCGTTCGTTTTCCTCCGGGGTCACGTTGTAGATTTTGTAGAGGATTTCCTCCAGCTGCACGTGGGGAATCATCTCATCCCCCATCTGGGTGAAGCGCACCTTGCGCCCCAGGATGGTGAGCAGGCCATCCGGCGTCATGTAGCCCACATCTCCCGTGCAGAACCAGTTGCCATGCATGCGCGGCGAATCTGCATTGCTGGTGCCCAGGTAGCGGGTGGAGACCGCCGGGCCTTTCAGCCAGACCAGCCCAGGATTGGAGGGCGAGGGAGAAGCTTCCGGGGTATACAGCCCGGTGATACGCACCGCTACGCCAGGCAGCGGAGCACCGATACCGCCCTTGCGGGTGGTGGGCAAGGTGGGGCGCGTGGTGTCCGGGTCGGAATCAGGCGCGGGCATGCCCGCGGCCGCAAAAGGCTGTACCTCAGCCGTGCCGTAGCTTTCCAGCAGCTGCAGACCGAAGCGCTGCACCGCGGCTTCTGCCAGACTGGCAGGCAGCTTGGCACCGCTGCTCAGGCAGTAGTGCAGCTGGGCAAAATCAGTGGGTTCCTTGGCGGCTTTGAGCATGGCGCGCAGGCCGGCCGGGGTGTTGATGAGCAGGGCTGTGCTGTGTTGCTTCACCAGGGTGCAGAGGCGCTTGCCGGCGGTGGCGGTGGGGTAGGTCACCATATCGAACCCACCCAGCAGTGGCAGCAGAATACCGCCGGTGAGCCCTGCGGGCATGTAGGCCGGAAGCACAGAGAGCAGAATATCGTGCCCGGGGCTCAGCTGCAGGCGGCTGCGCAGGCTCAGGGCGGCGGCCAGCAGCATGCGGTGCGTGAGCGGCACCCCCAGGGGCTTGCCATCCGTGCCGCCGGTAAAGACCACGGCGGCTTCGGCCTCCGGTTCAGGGGTGACCACTCCGGCGTGCTGCATGAGCTGCTGCGGAGTGCGCAGCTTTGCGATGGTGTTCCAGGCTTTCAGCTTCCACGGGCCTTGCTCGGCCAGCTCGGTATCGAGGTAGATAAGGTCGCGGCTGGGAGGCCAGGAGAACTGGCGCTGCATGTTGGTGAAGCGCGTATCCGTGATAAAGCGGGTAAGTCCCGCCTGCTGCACCATGTGCTCAAACTGCTCCGGGGTGGAGGTGTAGTTGATATTGACCGCGCTGATGCCGGCCAGCAGGCAGGCCAGATTGGCAATGGTGCCCAGCTTGCCCGGCGGCAGAATGATACCCATGCGGCTGTTGGCAGAGTGCTTTTCGAGCACGCTGGTGGCCATGACTGCGGCAGAGAGAATATCCCGGTACTCCAGGGTGGAATCATCCACGCCATCCAGCAGGCGGCCCTTCGGGTTGCGCAGCAGGGCCTCCACCAGCATCTGCGGCAGATTGGCATGCTCCAGCATGGGCAGGTGCTCCATCTGGCTGGTCTGGGCGTTCATCCACGCCGCCTGCACGCGCACGCCCAGCTGGTTGCCCGCGCGCTGCGGCGGGCAGAAGGTAATGTGCAGCAGGTCATACGGCTCGCGGGTGGTGATGGCGGCGTCAAAATAGTTATTGTACATGCCTGCATACACCGGCAGGGCATGCAGCGGCGTACCGTCGAAAAGCGAAAGCAGATTGGCAGGCACATCTGCCAGGGTGCCGGGAGCCTGCAGCGGGCGCCCGGGCAGCATCACCACATGCCGCCCCATCTCCAGCTGCTGCCGGGTCTTTGCGATGATGGCATCGCGCCCCTGCTGGTTCACCGCGCACACAAAACCGGGGGATTTTGTCTCGCGCAGGCGGTTCATGACCGCCTCTCCCGGCATGAGGGTACTCTCCACCATCCACGCCACGCGTCCGGTGCCCCCCAGCGCTTTTTCCAGCTCCACCATGGTGGCCAGGTCTACGCGGTTCGGCACTACCAGTACCGGTTGTGCTGGTATGCCGTCTGCTCCGTCTATGCGTATCTCACTCATTCGGTGGGGGGGCGTGTGCCCCAGTCTAGCATATCGCCTGCAAGCATACCAGCAAGAAAAACTGCATAATACGAAAATTCACATGTGTCCCAAAGTTTCATGAGAACTGCTTTCAAATTCTTGTAGCACAGCTAATTGACAATACGCTGCTAAAGTAATTTATCTTCCTAATCCGCGGGCGAACTCCCGCCGAATTCTGAGCCCGCGCAAGCGGGTAAAAGATGAAAGGCAGGGGTAAGCCCGCGCAGCGGGCGCAGCCCCTGTTATGCACAAAAATATTATGGAGCCCATGGAATGGGTGACAGAATGCGATGCAACTTATTGAC
>JAFNWZ010000245.1 GCA_017379255.1 Akkermansia sp.
AGCAGGAGCTGGAGCAGGTGGAGGCGCATATTGCCACCAAGGATGAGCGCAAGGAATGTATTTCTGCAGAGCTGGAGAATCCTGCCAATATGAGTGATAACCAGAAGCTCATGGAACTTACGCAGGAATACCAGCAGCTGGAGCGCGAAACCGAGACCCTGTATTCCCGCTGGGAGGAGCTGAGCGAGGAGATTGAGCTCAAAACGGCGGAGTTGGAGGCCGAATTCGGCACTTTTAGTTAAGAAAATAGCATAAAATGCGTCATATTGCGCTAAGAGGGGTTGACAGCCCGCTTTTTGTCTATATAATTCTCGCAAATTTTGCCAAACACTTGACAAAATCTGTAATGGGTGGAGTATGCCCACAGTTTTATCCACGATTATGTCGACTCCCAAGAAAGATTCTGCAAAGAAAACTGCCAAGGCTAAGCCTGCTGCAAAGAAAGCTCCTGCTGCCAAGGAGAAATCTGCAAAGCCTGCTGCGCCTAAGGCCGCGAAAAAAACAGTTGCCAGGGAAGAACCGGAGCTTTCTGCCATGGAAGTAGCTCATGAGCCTGACGACTTTGATATCATGATGGGCTTTGCTCCTGCTCCGGAGCCGGAGGTTGAAACAGAGGTTGATGCGGAGGAGGAATCTAAATCAAAATCCAAGGAGGGTAAATCCCGCGAGAAAAAGAGCAAGCATTTCGTTCCGCAGATTACGGCGGCTGAGATGAATGAGTTCTTTTCTGAGGATGCCACCCTTAAGACGGCGTTCAAATCCCTGCTGGCCATAGCAAAGAAAAACAACGGCTATGTGACGTCTGAGGATATCGAAAACTCTCTGCCGCCGGATGAAGCAGAGGATAATGACCAGGCTCGTCTCTTTGAGCGTCTGCATCTTGTTGGTGTGGAGGTTCGCGATGAAGAGGAATATGCGGTCAAGCCGCTTTCTGCGGAGGAACTGAGCTCCAAGGATGGCCGCCTGGTAAACAGCCCGGTGGTGCAGGAAAAAATTAAAGAACTTATCCGCCAGGCGCAGGAACAAGGGTATCTGACTTATGATGATATCAACGATGTGCTGCCGCACGACGTTATTGACCCCACTGATTACGAGGAAATCATGGAACGGCTGCGTGGTATGCAGTTCGATATCATTGATGCTTCTGATGTGGATACTTACGGCGAGCGCCAGCGCATGTCTGAGACGGGCGAGGAAGATGAGGCCGAGAAGATGGAGGCCAAGTTGGATATCCTTGATGACCCCGTTCGTATGTACCTCAAGCAGATGGGGTTGAAAGATTTGCTCTCCCGCCAGAAGGAAGTGGAGATTTCCCGGAAGATTGACCAGGCTGAGGAAGATTTGCAGCGGTATCTTCACCGTTTCGGTGTGGTGGCTATCTATTACTGCGATACCGCCGACAAGGTGCAGCATAATGAAGAGCGCTTTGACCGCGTGGTTGTGGATAAGAATATCGACCGCCGTGACAAGTATCTGAAGGAACTGCCTCCGCTGGTGACTAAGGTGATGACCCGCCATGCTGAGGTGCAGGCTTGCTATGCCCGCCTGTGCTCTGCCCGCAAGCGTAAGAAGTCCGTGACAGGACCTCAGAAGGAATTTGAGGAAAAACTGGAAACTCTTACGGATTTGTACGCCGGGTTCTCCTTCAAGGGCAAGGTGTATGCTTATGAATTCTTTTTTCTTTGCAACGGTTTTATCTGATCTACTTATAACATCCCCTGAAATATCTTTAACATATTTGGGCTGTGCTGAATTAATACTTGGAC
>JAFNWZ010000024.1 GCA_017379255.1 Akkermansia sp.
AGGGCAGTAGTTCGATTTCAATATCCAAATTACGCTCGTTGCGCGACTCCCACTTACCCAATGCCTGGGGGAAAGTCTTGTCGGCAGTGACACTTACGGCTGTGGGTAGTGAGCCATCCTCTTCTGCAGGCAGGTAGACCACCTCTGCGATGTTGCCGACAATAGGCGCGCCGCCGTTGAATTGAGTCTCCTCCTGAATGGCAATTTTTAGCGGTGTTATGCTGTCGGGATGATTAATAATTTCCTCGTACCAGAAAATTACTTCCTCAAAATCATCTGATTTATTCAAATCGGTTTTTGAAAACTCCTTGATACTGAGCTGTCGCTTTTTTTCAATATTTTTTAGCAGATGCTCAATACCCTTCCTTTGCGGCTGTCTTGGCTGTTTCTCGAATCCATGCGGATTCTCGAAAGGCGCGTGGGGATTTGCGCTGCGGCGCGGAGGTCTCCGACGGGCAGGGCCTCCGCGGCCCTGCACCCCGCAAGGGTCTTAGACCCTTGACCCTTTTTCCGCGCCTTCGTTTCTTGTCTTTTCCAGGTAGACCATCAGGACGGCCACGTCGGCGGGGGACACGCCGGGGATGCGGCTGGCGGCGGCCAGGCTGCGAGGCTTCTGCCGTTCGAGCTTTTGCCTTGCTTCAATGCGCAGGCCTGTCACAGCGGCGTAGTCGATCTCCTCCGGCAGCAGGGTTTCCTCCATCTGCCGGGCACGGCGGATCAGCGCATCCTGCCGGTCCAGATATCCGGCATACTTCACCGCGATCTCCGCCTGTTCCTTGGCCTGCGGGTCGTCAATATCCAGCTCCGGACTCATTTCGCACAGGTCACTCAGGCGGATGTCCGGGCGGCGCAGCAGCTCCTCCGCAGAGGCGCCGGTAACGCTCTCCGGCTGATCATGCGCCGCCAGCCAGGCGTTGAAATCCGCGCCGGGGGTATAGCGAATCGCCCGCAGCATGCCCAGCAGCTGCTCCGTCTCACGGATCTTGCGCTCGGTGCGCTCCATGCGCTCGTCGGTGGCGAGGCCCAGCTGGTGGCTGATCTTCGTCAGGCGCAAATCGGCGTTATCCTGGCGCAGCTTCAGCCGGTGTTCCGCACGGGAGGTCATCATGCGGTAGGGTTCGTCTGTGCCCTTGGTGGTCAGGTCATCGGTCAACACGCCGATGTAGGCCATATCGCGGGTGAGGACGAGGCCCTCTTTCCCCTGGATGCCCAGCGCGGCGTTCATGCCCGCCAGCAAACCCTGGCAGGCGGCTTCCTCGTAGCCGCTGGTGCCGTTGATCTGCCCCGCGAAATAGAGGCCGCGCACGCGCTTGGTCTCCAGCGTGGGGTGCAGCTCGGTAGGGGGCACAAAGTCGTATTCCACCGCGTAGCCGGGGCGGATGAGCTGGGCATTCTCCAGCCCGGGAATGCTGTGCACAATATCCTGCTGCACAAAGAAGGGCAGGCTGCTGGAAAGGCCGTTCAGGTAGTATTCATCGGTGCTGCGTCCCTCGGGCTCGATGAATATCTGGTGGCGCTCCTTGTCGGCAAAGCGCACCACCTTGTCCTCGATGCTGGGGCAGTAGCGCGGGCCTGTGCCTTCGATGACACCGCCGAAGAGCGGACTGTGCTCCAGATTGCGGCGGATGATGTCGTGCGTGCCCTCGTGGGTGTAGGTGATGCCGCAGGGGAGCTGCTGCAGCTCAAAATCCGCATCGGCAAAGTGGTTGAGGGTGCAGTGCGGCTCTGTTTCTCTGTGCAGCAGCTGGGTGGAGCGGTAGCTGAACAGCGGCGGCGGTGTATCGCCGGGCTGCATTTCCAATGCGGCAAAATCAATGCTGCTGCCCAGGATGCGGGGGGAAGTGCCGGTCTTGAAGCGCTGGAGCGGGAAGCCGAGTTTTTCCAGGCTGGCAGAGATGCCGCTGGGCGCACCGCCCAGGCGGCCGCCTGGCAGGTGGTCCATGCCCACATGCAGCAGGCCGCGCATGAAGGTGCCGCTGCAGAGCACGACTGCCCTGGCGGCAAAACGCTGGCCCCAGGTGGTGGTGACACCGGCCACGCGCCCCTGCTCCACCACGATTTCATCCACATCTCCCTGGAAGAGCTGGAGACCGGGGGTGGTTTCGAGCACCCATTTCATGCGGGCGCGGTAGGCGCTCTTGTCGCACTGGGCGCGGGGGGCGCGCACGCTGGGGCCTTTGGAGGCATTGAGCATGCGGAACTGCAGGGCGGTGGCGTCGGTGTTGAGCCCCATGGCACCGCCCAGGGCGTCAATCTCGCGCACCATGTGGCCCTTGGCCAGTCCGCCGATGGCGGGGTTGCAGCTCATCTGCCCCACAGTGTCGAGGTCGTGCGTAAGCAGGGCCACGGTGCCGCCCATGCGGGTGGCGGCCAGGGCGGCCTCTATGCCGGCATGGCCACCGCCAATCACCAGCACATCAAAGACTGTGGGGACGAGATAACTCATGCTGTGGTGAGGGTGACAATGAGTTTGTGCAGAATATCACGCGCATCAAGCCCGCTGGAAACCAGCGCCTTATCTGCCGCGGCGCAGGCCTGCAGGTCGCGCCGAGCTTTGCGGAGGCTCAGTTTGCCCACGGTGCGGGCAGCATTGAACAGGCCGTAGGTATTCGGTGTGCCATCCTTTTTGAGGGGGAGCAGCTTGCGTCCCTCTGCCGGCAGGCGGTTGAGCGCGGCATCGAACGCGCGGTAGTTGCCAGTATCGGGCTTGTAGGTATCGATGAGCAGACGGGCGCAGAAACGCTGGCGCACGGTGGGCACAATGGCCGCGCGCATGATGGAGACTCCCTGTTCGCCGTGCTCCAGCTGCTCGTTGACCAGGCGCACCGCCAGGCGGGAGTTGCCGTTCTCGATAGCGCGGGAAATCTCGAACACCACGCTGTTGCGCGAAACGGCTACCATGAGCTCCACATCATCCGCCGTCACGGTGCGGCGCTCCGGGCCCAGGTACACATCCAGCTTGGCCAGCTCATTGGAAATCTGGCGCGTGCTTTCATTCACACGGTGGATAAACAAATCCAGCGCAGCGTTGTCAAAGCCCAGCCCCAGCGGCTTGGCCATGCGCAGGGTAAGAGCCGAAAGCTCGCCCTCCCAGCCGGGTTTGGTGGTGTCTATCTTGGAAAATTCCTTCACCTCGGCCGCATTCCCCATCTTCTTGAAGAAGGAGCGGCGCTTGTCCATCTCTGCGGCAGAGAGCACAAAGAAGGTCTCTTCCGGAAGGTTGGCCATCACATCGACGAGTTCCTCCAACGCCTGCTGCACGGCCTCACTGCGGGCGCCCTGCGGGGTATCGGCCATGAAGTTGGCCCCTTTCAGCCAGATAACCTTGCGGCCACCGAACATGTTCATCATCTGCAGGCCGGAGATGGTGCGGCCGATGATATCCACCGCTTCATCCACCGTGGCGGCAGCACCGTCGATGGTTTCGTTGCCCCAGCCGTCGCCGCCTTCCTCCAGGCGCGCATACATGGCCGCTGCAGCGGTGGCGGCAGCGCCTTCATCGCTGCCGAAAAACACAAAACTGGCTTTCTCTGCGGGCACGGGCACATTACACCAGAAAAACGCCCCCAAGTCAACCTGTTTCCGCGGCGGGTATTTTATCCCGGCCGGGATTTTCGGCTTGATTTAGCGCCATGGGCTTGCTACTATCCTGGATGTAATTACGAAGTTATTGATATGAAATCCTTTTATCTCCTTATTCTTGCCTGCGCCGCCGTTGTAGCATTGATGCCCGCCCAGGCACAGGGACGCCGTAACCGCCCGGGCAAAACTGCTGCCCCCGCCAGCAGCGCCGTGCCTGCAGCGCCGAAAACAGGTGTGCGCTTTGTGGTTTGCTCACCGACCGGCGAAAACATGCCCTCCCCTCTTTATGTGCGAAACGGCAAGGAGTTCACAGCCATTCAGATAGGGTCGCGCACAACCAGCCCCCGTGTGAAACCCGTGGGCGGCGTGGTGGAGTTCTGGAAAGAGAACCCCATGCCCACCGCCGGCATGGCTGACAAGAAAGACAAGGGAGCTGCAGCCTCGTCGAAACTGCCGGATCCCTTCTTCACGGTGACAGTTCCCGCCAATATCGGCAGCAAATCGGTCTGCATTCTCTCCCCGAGCAAGGACATTGAGAAAACAAACACCCTGTTCCTGAACGAAAGTGATTTCCCGCGCAAAGGTGTACATATCATCAACCTTTCCTCTTTCCCGCTGCAGATGACGACATCTGAAAAGGGAGATTTCTCTGACAAGAAGGAAAGCAAGATTGGTGTGTACCGCCGCGAGGACGGCATCAGCCCCAGCAACAGCTGGAGTTTCAAAGGCGAAAAAGGCCAGCAGGTCGGTTTCATTCTCACCTACACTGAAAAGGGCGCCAAAGCACCGAAGCGCATCAAGGCTTCTTCATTCACCGTATCCGGCCAGCAGGCTGTCATCAACGTAGTGGTGAAGGACCCCAAGCTGAATCGTCCCCGCCTGATGACCATTCAGCTGAGCGACGATAAGAACTAATCCTCTCCCCCCCTCCTCCTGACAAGACTTACATCTCTCCACCCGCCATGCCTGAAAAACTGACAGAAGGCCCCATAGCTGAGCGCATTGCCCGTATTGGCGACCTGTTTGCCGTGAGCGGTGACTTCCTCTATGGTGAGGAGCTGCGCAACGGCCACATCAACACCACCTACCGCGCCTGCTACCGTTCGGAAGATGGGCAGGAAGACCGCTACATCCTGCAGCGCATCAATGAATATGTATTCAAAGACCCTGCCCAGGTGATGCGCAATGTGGAAAAAGTGACCCGCCACATCACCTGGAAACTGCTGCGGCGCCGCCGCGATGCTGCCGGCCAGACGCTCAACCTCTTCCCCGCCCGCGGCGGCCGCAACTATATTGTGCTGCCGGAGGAAGGCGGCATGTGGCGCTGCTACAACAACATTGAAGGCACCCATACCTACGATGTAGTGGAAAACACCCGCCAGGCCTACCAGGCAGGCTTTGCCTTCGGTTCATTCCAGGACCTCATCTGCGATATGAACCCGGAGGACATCCGCGAATCCATACCGGATTTCCACAACACCCCCAAGCGCTATGCCGACCTGCTCAAGAGTGCGGAGGCAGATGTGATGGGCCGCGCTGCACACTGCCAGGCAGAACTGGAACTGCTCAAGAGCTGGGAAAACCGCTACTCCCGCATCGTGGACATGATGGCCACCGGGGAAATTCCCACCCGCATCACCCACAACGACACGAAGATTAACAACGTGATGCTGGATGAGGAGACTGATGACGCTGTGTGCGTGATTGACCTGGACACCGTGATGCCCGGCAGCGTGCTCTACGATTTCGGTGATATGGTGCGCACCGCCACCTGCATGGCCCAGGAAGACGAGGAAGACCTGAGCAAGGTGAAGATGGAAATGCCTTTCTTTGAATCCCTGGCTGAAGGATATCTGGACGCAGCTCATGGGTTCCTGACCCAGAAGGAAGTGGAGTTCATGCCCTTTGCCGGCTGGCTCATCACAACAGAAATCGGCATCCGCTTCCTGACGGACTATCTGGATGGCGACCTGTATTTCCGCACCTCCAAGCCTGAGCACAACCTTATCCGCGCGCGCAACCAGTTCAAACTGGCCCAG
>JAFNWZ010000246.1 GCA_017379255.1 Akkermansia sp.
GGTATGTGTGTCTGCGTGTCCAGCACGGTGGTGCTCACCCGCGTGCTGGAGGATAACAAGATGCTGCAGACCCCTGCCGGGCATACGGCGCTCGGCTGGCTGGTGGTGGAGGATTTGTTCACCATCATTCTGCTGGTGCTTATGCCGGTCATGTTCGGCAATGATGAGCTGCTGCCTGCGCTGGGCGGTATGGCTATCAAGCTCACCTTGCTGGTGCTCATTGTGACGCTGCTGGGCAAGCGGGTCATCACCAGGGTGCTCACCTATGTGGCGCGCAAGGGGTCTGATGAACTGTTCACCCTGGGCGTGCTGGTGATTGCGCTGGGTATTGCCGTGCTGTCCTCGTATGTGTTCAATGCCTCCATGGAGTTCGGCGCTTTCCTTTCCGGCATGGTGGTGGGGCAGAGCAAGTTTGCCAGTCGCGCGGCGAGCGATGCCTTGCCGATGCGCGATGCTTTCGCCGTGCTGTTCTTCGTGTCTGTGGGCATGGGATTCCAGATGGGCGGTCTGGTGGAATACTGGCCGCTGGCGCTGGGGACGACTGCCTATGTGCTGCTGATTAAGCCGGTGACCGGGTATGTGGTTATCCGCCTGTTGCGGCGGCCCGCCCGCCTGGGCGTGGTCGTGGGTGGTGCGCTGGCGCAGATTGGTGAATTTTCCTTTATTCTGGCCACGCTGGCCGCCAGCACCTACGGTGTGCTGCCTCTGTATGCGGCCAATGTGATAACGGGGGCTGCCATTATCTCCATTACGGTGAATGCAGCCTTGTTCCGCTATGTGCCGAAGCTGATTCAGCTGCTGGAGAAGAATGCTCCGGTGGCGGCATCCGCCGCCCGCCATGTGCCGGCACCCCGCGAGGAGGTAGACCGCGTGATTGTGGTGGGCTACGGCCCGAGCGGCGAAATCATGACCGAGCTGCTGCAGAAGTATGATGTGGAGGTTGTGGTGCTGGAGATGAATATCGACACCGTGACCCGCCTGAACCAACTGGGAATCCCGGCGCTGCATGGCGATGCCCGCCTGCGGCATATCCTGAAGCTGGCCGGGGCGGAACAGGCCAAGGCTATCATGATTACGGCGGCCTCTGCTCCCTCCAAGGCGATTGCCGCCGCAGCCCGCAGCCTGAACCATGAGATTGAGGTGATGGCCTACACCACCTACATGCGCCAGGCGCAGGAATTGCGCGCGGGGCATGACTTCATCTTCTCCGGCGAGGAGGAAGTGGCTCTCACCATGTCCTCCACGCTGCTGCGTACCCTGGGGGCTACAGATGAACAGGTGAACCGTGAGCGCATGGCAACCCGCCGCAGGCTGGCCGGGCTCCCTCCCCTGGAATTGGTGGAAGATTAACACATGTGTCCCAACGTTTCATTAGGACTGCTTTCAAATTCATGTAGCACAGCTAATTGACAATACGCTGCTAAAATGTTTAGCGGCGAGCGTCCTGTCACGGCGTAGCTTTAGCGAAGGCGGAAGCGAGCGGAATTCATAGCCCACGGCAGTGGGCGACAGATGTTAGGCAGGTGCAAGCGTGCGTTAGCACGCGCAGCGCCTGCTACCTCAAAAA
>JAFNWZ010000247.1 GCA_017379255.1 Akkermansia sp.
ATCATCATCAACAACCCCGAGTTCTCCGACGTGGTGAGCCTGGAAGGTCTGGCCCCCACCAAGAACAAGTGCGTGCCCGTCATCGCTGTGGCTACCACCGCCGGCACCGCTGCTGAGACCACCATCAACTACGTGATTACCGATGAAGCCAAGCGCCGCAAGTTCGTGTGCGTGGATCCGCACGATATTCCCGTGGTGGCTGTGGTTGACCCGGATATGATGAGCTCCATGCCCAAGGGCCTTACCGCCGCCACTGGTATGGATGCCCTTACCCACGCTATTGAGGGTTACACCACCCTGGCTGCCTGGGAACTGGCTGATACGCTCAACATCAAGGCTGTGGAACTTATTGCCAAGAACCTGCGCAAGGCTGTGGAGAACGACCCGGATGGCCGCGAGGGTATGGCCCTGGGCCAGTATATGACCGGCATGGCTTTCTCCAACGTGGGGCTGGGCGTGGTGCACGGCATGGCTCACCCGCTGAGCGCTTTCTACAACACCCCCCACGGTGTGGCCAACGCCGTGCTTCTGCCCTATGTGATGGAGTACAATGCTCCCTACACTGGTGAGAAGTTCCGCGAAATCGCCCGCGCCATGGGCGTGCAGGGCGTGGATTCCATGAGCCAGGAGGAATACCGCAAGGCTGCCATTGAGGCAGTGAAGCAGCTTTCCATCGATGTGAACATTCCCCAGACGCTGGCTGAAATCGGCGTGAAGGAGGAAGACCTGGAAGCTCTGACGGATGCCGCCATGGCCGATGTCTGCACCGGCGGTAACCCCCGCCCCTGCACCTGGGAGGAAGTGCTGGCTGTTTACAAGACCGCTTTCGGCAAGTAAAGCCTGTATTTAGAAATTGAATCTGAAACCACCCCCGGCGCTCCGGCACCGGGGGTGGTCTGTTTTCCGGGGGGGATTCTGGTATGCCAGCCCCGTTCCCATGTGTTCGCATTTTTAATGCGATAATATATAACAATGGCTTATTAAGAACTTTGGTATATTTTCTATAGGATACGCACACGGTTTTTATTCACCTGGTCTAAACCAACCGATATTATTTCCAATATACTAGCGATAATTTTCTGTACATCGCATTAAAAATGCGATAATATGCCCCTAAGCTGCATTCTGGTACTTTGTTGTTCTATGGTGAGAGGCAAACAGGTATCCCTGGATTTGCGGTGTGGTAAATTAACACGTTACATATTCAATGAAAAAGACAATTATTACACTTATGGCGTTGGCCGGAATGGCTGCCGCTGGTGAGATTCAGTCATGGGATCTCATGTTCACCAATGGCAACCAGTCTATCACTACGGGCAATTGTGATTTGTGGGCAGAAGATGGCCTGGTTCTCTCATCGTACATGTTTGATTTCACGGTGGATTCCTACACCTCCGGTGGGTACAATGTTACAACTGTGCTGACATATCGTGGGGAAATGGCTTCGTCCGGGGAGCGTCAGGGTATGAGCTTCCTTACATGGAATGTGACGAATGTCGGCATTGGCAATGGTAAAACACATTACAGCATAGATACAAACAAGGCTACCGTTGCTGCGGGTGATGTGTTCCGCTTTGCGTTCAATGCTGAAACCGAAACTGGTTATCTCTATAATGTAACCCAGGATAAGATGTGTGTGGCTGATATGTCGGGAGATATTACAGAGGATAATATTTCCAAATATTATTTCACATCTGGTGTAGAGGGCGTGCAGGCTACAATCGGCTCTTCCGTTGTCTGGACCAACTCTGGAGGCGGTAAGTTCACCATGGGTGAATTGTACGACCTGAGCTCCCTGGCTTCTAATGCCGCTCAGTTTGAGAATTTTGTTAAGACAAAGTCCGTTCCCGAGCCCGCTACTGCTGCTCTGAGCCTGATGGCTCTTTGTGGCCTGGCTGCCCGTCGCCGCCGCAAGTAAAAAAATCTTCATTAAAAGAGCCGCTGCTCCATAGGGAGCAGCGGCTTTTTGTATGTTGAAGTGTTCGATAACAGGATAAAGCGGAGTTTGGAGCTGGTGAATGTGAAAGTTGCCTTCGCCAATAGCCCGATTGATTTACAGCTGCGCCGAAGGAGCAGGGAACTTTATACATTCTACATCCAACGTTCAAAATCCCTTGCTTAGAATTTAAACACGCCCTGCATCTGGAGCACGAAGGCGCCATCGCGGCCGGTGGAGTGAATCGGGTTGAAGATGTACTGCACATCCGGCTGCAGGAAGAAGGTGGGGGTTACCTGCACCACGGCGCTGAGTTCGAGGCCGTACTCATCCTTGTTGGCCATGGGTTTTTCGCTGCTGGCGGCGCGCTGCCAGAGGAAGCCCAGGGAGATGTTGTCGTAGTTGCTGCGGCTGCCCCAGCCGGACTTGCAGAAGGGGGCCTGCAGCATGAAGCCGGCTGTGGCCGTGGCCTTGGTTCCGGTGGCGGCAGCGGCATCCTGGTCCATGAAGCCCACGCGGGTGAAGAAGCCCAGCGGGGAGTTCTTGCCCATCTGCTGCTGGATGTTCATGCCGAAGCCCAGTCCCAGGTTGCCGCCGTGGTCAATCATGGTATACTGCAGGCGGTAGGTGCCTGCACCCATGCCCCAGACGTCATCCATGATGAAGCCGGCCTCGGCCACATGCATCCAGTAGTTGGTGCTCAGATCACTGAAGGGATTCTGGTTGATGCCGGTGTTGGTGCTGGTGGTGGCATACATGGCGTAGAAATTATCGCATGGCTGCCAGGCGGTGAGGAAACCCAGGTTGGCCCAGGTGAGGGGCAGGGCGGGGTTGTAGGCAAAGCTCTGGTTCATGAGCCCGCCCGCCCAGCCGGGAGTGTAGGCGTTCTGGTCGAGGTAGTTGCTTACATCCAGCGTACCGGCCATGGCCACCCACTTGCCGTCAAAGCCGCTGTAACCCAGAGCCAGCTGGGGCAGGAACACTCCCTTGCCGCCGCGCAGGCTGCCCTGGGGATTGCTGAGTGAGCCCAGGCTGTTCTGGGCGCTGCTGTGGCGTTCGCTGAAGTTGGTACCCTGGCCCCAGTCTGCCTCAAAGGTGAGGAACACGCCCTGGCTGTTGTCACAATCCTTGGCGAGGAACCAGGTGCCGGTGAGGGTGTGGTTGAACGAGGAGAAGTCGTTGCGGTTGCGGGTGCGGGGGTGAATGGCGCTGTAGTTGTACGACATGGTGAGGTCATACTGGAAGCCGTAGCGGCTCAGCGCGTGCTTGAGCTTCTGTGCCCCGGTGGAAATCATATCGTGGCAGACTATGCCGCAGGGTTCAGCGCAGGTGTTGCCCGGCACAAAAAGGGAATCCAGGTACGGCATGAACTTCTGCGGTGTGGATGGCATGAAGCGCCAGCCGTGGCAGGGGGCTTTGCTGGTGTCCTCATCGCGCATGCGGGTCTGTTGCAGCACCGGATGGCTGGTCGGAACGCCGGTGTGGCGGCGCGCCATTTGCTCCTGTGCGGGCAGTGCCTGCTGCAGCGGGACGGGAACTTCCACGACCTCCATCAGCACGGGTTTCCAGCCGTAGGCTGTGTCGATATAGGGAGCGGCCTGCTGAGCCGCTGCAGTACCGGCCACGGAGGTGGCCGCCATTATGTAGCAGAGTGATGTTGCTTTCATGGTAGTGTGTAGACCGCAACCTGCTACCATTCCGTGGCAAAACAATTATTCATTGCCGGTGTTGGGCCGGTCTGGCTTCTGGCATGTTCCTGCCATGCTGCAAGGGAGGGGGGATTTCGAGATGGTGCGCATTTCTCAATATGTTATATAATCCTGGGTGGTACCGTCCCGGCAATTTTCGTCACATGTGTCCCAAAGCTTCGTAAATTGTAATTTATCGGCGAGCGTGGCGAGCGAAATTCATAGCCCACGGTAGTGGGCGTAAGATGGTAGCCGGGGGTAAGCTCGCGTTAGCGAGCGCAGCCCCCGGTTATTTCAAAAAAGAATCGGAGCCCGTGATAACGGGTG
>JAFNWZ010000248.1 GCA_017379255.1 Akkermansia sp.
ATTGCTATCTATCGGAATGTACAATGGACAAATTACAATGTACAAATGGTTAAAATTCCCTGCGTCCCGTGGGCGCAGCATACTTTAAAATTGTCCTTTGTACCTCGTACATTGTACATGCAAATGGCAATTTAGAAAAATGAACAATATACACGCAAATACCCTGTTCCGCGCAACCCCCCTGGAACAAACCCTAAAAAAGACCAAACTTTATCAAGTATATAGGCATATAACCCACTATAACCCGCTATATCTTTTTATAAGTTCCGGGCAAAATCACCGGGGTATCTCTCTTTTAAGGAAATCGCCAAACATGGGCACACTGAAATCCAGAACGCCGTATGCCGGGCTATATATCATACCCTTGCTGATAAGAGATGCCCTTACCGTGGTAATTGCCGTGGGCTTTACCTGCAAATAACTGGCAACAGCGCCACTACGGCATGTATCTCCCCCTAATTCAGCCATAGCACGCAGAAAACGTCTCTCTGCTTCGGTAAGCCGGTCATACCGCACGCGGAAAAAGCTTTCATCCAAGGTTTGCAACACTTCAGTTGTGGCCATTTGCGCATCACGCAAGGTGATAACCTGGTTGCTGGCAATCTCCCACACATGATCTCCCCACTCCTGCAGGAAATACGGGTATCCCTGAGTTTGCGTATAAACATAATCCAAGGCATCCTCATCAAAAATAACACCTTCCTGGGCAGCCGGTTCTCGAAGGGCGGCATGAGCATCATCTTGCTTGAGCTTTCCAACACGAGGGTAGGCAAACAAGCGCTCTGCATACGATTTCGCTTCGCCAGCAAGCCCAGGTATAGTTGGTAATCCGGCAGCAATCAACACCAGAGGAGCCTGCCGCTGCTGCACTTTATGCATCGCCATAATCAGAGCCCCAAGGTCTTCATCGTTCAGCAACTGGATTTCATCTATCAGAAGCGCCACTCCATATCCCTTTTCTGCCGCTGCATCTGCAGTCAGCAAAAACAATTCTGTTAAATCCATTTCGATGTTACCACTATCAGCAACCCCGGGCATAGGTTCCAGCTCCAGCCCGAAATCAGAACAGGTAACTTTAACTGTTCCTACGAAATTGCGTAAGGCTATCAAGCCTTTCCGTACCTTTTCCCCTACTCCCTCCATGCGGTTCAACGCCAACAGCAGCTTTCTCAATTTAGGAGCCAGAGTAGCCGCCAGGCTCTCACCTTCCGTGGCTTCAATAGCCAGCGTCCTGAATTGCCTCTCCTTTGCCAGCTCCTCTATCTTATTGAGCAACACGGTCTTTCCCACCCCTCGCAATCCAACCATAATCATACTCTTGGATACACGCCCACGCCGTGTCCTTTCCAACAGGACACGCGCGTCCTCTAAAATGGCATCACGGCCAACTAACGCAACCGGCATGCTGCCAGCCCCTGGTGTATAAGGATTGCTTACATTATCCATATCTATTCCTCCAAGCGCATTTTAAACAAAAAGACCAAACTTTGTCAAGTATATAGGCATATAACCCACTATAACCTGCTATATCTTTTTATATGCTGTCTCAGAATTCCAGCCTGAATCCACGCCCGCAGTCCCCCCCCTCAAAAAAAGCCGGAACAGTTCACCAACTGTTCCGGCTTTTGAAAAATCAGATTCTTCGCATTACTTGCGGCGGCGGCGTGCAGCCAGACCGGCAAGAGCCAGCAGGGAAAGCGTGGCCGTAGCGGGCTCGGGAACAACATTGTTGCTCAGCTGAGCCAGTTTAATGTTGGAGAACTGTTCCTCCCCGCCATTAGTCCAAAGCCGGGCTCCACCATTGCCATTTGCATCACACCCGGTAAGAGTGGTCGCACCGAGGTTGGCAGTAACGGAATATACCTCAGACTCTGTACCTGCCTTTACGGTAAAAGTACCACCCACCACTTCGCTCTTAGCATTCACATCGGCCACAAAACTCAGAGAAACAGAGGTTTTATCTGTCGTGCTTGAAACAACCTGCACAGTATCGAAAATTTCGTATGTGAATGTAGTGTTATTCTTATGGGTAAACAGAGTCAAAGCGCCAGTATTGGTAACACCCAGCAGGTAGCCGGCGCCACCACTACTGGTGGACGTACCAAAGAGAACTGACACACTGTTGGAATAAGCGGAGCTGTCAGTTGTAGCGGGTGCATTGGCCTTAAATGCTTTATCAAGCAAATCAAAACTGATCTCCCAGGATGTCAGATTCTCGCCAGCCCAAACTGCTTTATTGGCGCTTTCTAATGAAGATATTGCGGGAGTAAGCGTCAATGTTTCGGCAGCAGCCACCCCGGCGAGAGCCATAAGCGTAATGATTGTCTTTTTCATATTGTGTATAAGTTAATTTGATGAGTTCGCGCATTACACGGAGGCCTGTTCCTCGTACGCTGGAATGCAGACTTTCTCATGCACGCGGGGGCAGTATATCGCATTTAAGATGCGATATACACTTCCCCCTCCCCACAGACTTTACTATGAAATTACACCTTCCGAAATCTCTGCTTGGCGTTCTGTTTGCAGGCCTGATGGCCAGTGCAGCACAGGCGGCTGAGTATAGTGGTTCATTTTCCGGAGCCAGTGCGCAAAATCCGCTTCCTGCTTTTACATTTGATCCGGGCGCCACTCTGACATTAACCGTTGATGCTTGCGATAAAGCATACAAAGCAGGAGGCTCTGTCCATACCGGAACACTGCGCCCTGATGCCAACGTGGGCAACGGAACGCCATGGACAACATCGTTCACACTCACAAATACAGGGACAGAGGACATCTGCATCGGAAGCATCGCACTGAATGCATACGCATTCAACAGCGGTGGTAATTTCCACACTTCCGGGGATAGCAATTTGCGAGTGGTTGTATTTACGTTCGCCGGGGACTCTGCCCATGCCGGAAGCACGAACCATGCCTTTACCGGCAGTGGAGGTCTGGGGGTGCAGTCGCAATGCGTTCTGGCCTTGACCTCTCCTCTGGTGATTGGCGCAGGAAACAGTGTCAGCCTTGACCTGGCGGTTCAGAAAGCGGAAGGCTGCGTAGGTACTTTCGTTGGTCTGAGTGGAATGTCATTCACCACTCACGAAACTTTCTACTGGCAAGGCGGTAGCAACCATTGGAGCGGTCCGAACTGGGGAATTTCAGAAACGGCCTCCGGTACACCGGTTTCCCTGCCGGACATCAGAACAGCCCATGCCATTTTCAATAACAGCGGGGACACCTCAACCGTCATGATTAATGGCAGCGTCGCTGTGAACCGCATGACTGTTTCTGCAGGCAATTATACTTTCCAGGGGAGTAATGGGACAACCGCCACCCTGGGCGTTACGGGTGATTTGAACATTTCCGCCATCGCGACTCTCGATAAACTCAGCGTCAGCGCCGGCCGTATCACGGTAGAAAACGGCGGTGCCCTCAACCTGGCGCAGTCAACCCTTACGGCAGATGTCACCAGCCATGGCACAGCATGCCTGGGCGAAGGCATTTCACGCATCGACGGGACGCTTATGCTGGGCAATGATACCCTGGTGCTCGGCCATGCCAACGCGCAACTCGAAGCCACCAGCCTGGAATCCGCAGGCAGTTCGCTCACTCTCCGCATTCATGACAACACGGTGCTGGATGCGCTCAACGCTGCATCCCGCGAGAATCCGGTTACCATCATATCGCTGGAAAATGCCTATTCGGGCGGCGCTGCTCTGCAGACTGCATCCCGCTCCGGCGTCAGCAATAAATACTTCACCGAGCTCCGCTGGGAAAACGGTGGTCTGAACCTGGTGTATACATCAGAGATTAACCATCAATATGTGAATGAAACGGTGCGGGCAGAAAGCGCCAATGGTGAAGCCGGGGCGGAACTGCTGCAGCAGGCATTCGAAACGTCAAACCCGCAGGTAACCGCCCCGGGGTCCGACCTGGCTTCCGTGCTGGATGCAGTGGAGCGGGGACTTGTGAATGATGAAGTTGCCGCTGCCGTGGCGGGGGCTTCCGTTGCCACTCTGGGCATGGCGCTGGCCAACGATATGGAACGCCAGCTGCAGGCCATCCGCAACCGCACCACCACCATGGGCGTGGGTGGTGATGCAGTGGTTCACACGGGTATGCCCTATGTCAACGCCTGGGTGAACGCCGAAGGTAACTACTCCAAGCTCCAGAAGGATGGTTCTGCTGCGGGCTATACCCTGAACAACTGGGGCGGCACCGTGGGGCTCGATGTGGATGTTGACCCGTATCTCACGGTCGGTTGCGCGCTCTCGGCCATGTATGGTGATTACAAGACCCAGGGGCCAGATACCATCAAGGGGGACCTGGAAACCTGCTACTTCACTGCCTTTGCCCGCTATACCAGTTCTGCCTGGACCCATACTTTCGTGGCTTCTTACGGCATGATGGATGCCTCGCTCGACCGCAGCGTAAGCGCTGGTGGTACAGGCTACGAAAACACAGGCAACACAGAGGGTACCTCTGTTGGCCTGCTGTACGAACTGGGTTATGTCGTGGCGCTGGATGATGACGCATCTTCCTGCCTGCAGCCCGTAGTCAATGTGATGTTCCGGCACTCCGGCATTGATGCTTATACCGAAGATGGCGGCAATGCTGCCCTCGATGTGGATAAGCAGAGCATGACCACCGTCACATTCGGTTTCGGCACCCGTTATCAGGCGGTTGTGGGTGAAAGTATGTATAACCGCACCTCGATTCTCGAAGCCCGCGTGCTGGGCAAGGCCCATGTGGGTGACCGCTCCTGCCAGGCCGATGTGGCTTTCACCAATACAGCTTCCGGCGCCTCTGTGGAAAGCGCAGAATTGGGAAGCCTGGGGGTGGAGGCCGGCATTGGGCTGGTTATCCCCGTGGGAGATGCAGGTGGCTCCCTGTTTGCTGATGCTTCCGCTGAATACAATAGCGGCTTCCTTAACGCCAACGCCACCCTCGGGTACCGTATCAATTTTTAGTGATTCGGTTCACTATTGATGTAATAACATAAGGAAAAACAGGGCAGGCCCGGTGCTGTATTTGCCGGACCTCCCTGATTTTTTGTGCAGAACTCACCCGTGATTCATCGCGAAACACGTTCTTTTTCCGCATTTTGTGAATTTTAGACTTGTATATCGCATCTTAAATGCGATGCATCGTGAACGAATCAGGATTGACCGTTCCAGTAGTAACATATTACACCCCACAAAGCAAGAAGGAAACGCCATTAATTGCTTAACCACATGTGGCCCGAAGATGACAGGAAAAGAGCATCAAACGACATATAGTCATCGTATTCTGCCTTCATTTCAGCGCAGGGGTATCACGAGACCTGCCATCGACAGTAAACATCCGACTATCTGAAACCAGGCGCCAGCCGCTGATTTTCAATTCGTAAATCGTAAATCTGAAAATCGTACCTCCTCGTGTCCCATATCTTTGGGACATGTATGATGCTTAACGGCGTTTCCTTACTGATTTGAACAGGAACAGCTTTTCTTACTGTGCCTCCTGCACCAGGGCGGTGCTGATTTCGCAGATGTAGAGGTAGTGCATAGGGTTGGAATCATCATACCAGGCGGGGGCTACCTCGCTCCAGTCGATGAAATCAGCCTGCTGCAGGGAGGTGCGGAACATCTTGCGGCATTCGAGCACAAGCTCGGCGTTCTCAAAGGTGGGCAGACCAGCGGGGGTGGTGGCGGGGCGCAGGGAAGTGTGCGCCATCTTATCCACATCGCGCCCGGAGTTACGGCCGCAGAACACGAGGTCCTGGCGGTACTGCTCCGGCATGAAGCTGAGGGTGAAGGAGGGCTGTTCCTCGATGAAATTCACCGTGTGGCGGTTGGGGCGCACAAAGACAAAGGCCACCGGGCGGTTCCAGAGGAAGCCGAGGCCGCCCCAGCTGGCGGTCATGCAGTTGAACTTCTCTGCCGTGCCGGCGGTAATGAGCATCCATTGCTTACCGATGAGCTCCACCGGATTCTTCGTTATTTCTGTAATATCAATCTTCTTCATATTCTTCACAAAACCGGCGCGCCCGCAGGCGCGCCGTATTAATTCACTATAAACTATTCCCTATTCACTCTATCAGCGGCTGTAGTTGCCGGGGTCCTGGGTGATGGTCACATCGTGCGGGTGGCTTTCCTGCAGACCACCGGCGGTGATGCGGACGAAGCGGGCGTGCTCGCGCAGTTCGTTGAGGCTCTTGGCACCGAGGTAGCCCATGCCGGAGCGCAGACCGCCCACCAGCTGGAAGATGACATCGGCCAGCATGCCCTTGTAGGGAACGCGGGCTTCCACACCCTCGGCCACCAGCTTGCCGCTGCCGTTCTGGCCGTAGCGGTCGCCGGAGCCGGCACGCATGGCGCCCAGGGAGCCCATGCCGCGGTAGGTCTTGAAGTTGCGGCCCTGGTAGTGCACAACGGCACCGGGGCTTTCCTCGCAGCCGGCCAGCAGGCCACCCATCATGATGAGGTCGGCACCGGCGGCAAGCGCCTTCACCACGTCTCCGGAGTAGCGGATACCGCCGTCGGCAATCACAGTGACGCCAGCCGGGCGGGCCACCTTGGCCACTTCCTGAATGGCGGTGAACTGGGGCATACCCACGCCGGAGATGATGCGGGTGGTGCAGATGGAACCCGGGCCCACGCCTACCTTGATGGCGCTGGCACCGGCGGAAATGAGGTCGCGGGCGCCGTCCTGGGTCACCACGTTACCAGCCACCACGGGCTTGCCGAGTTCGCGCAGCTTCTCAATCACGTGCAGCACGCGGCTGGTGTGACCGGTAGCAGCGTCGATGAAGAGGGCATCGGCACCGGCATCCACCACTGCCTGGGCTCGGGCCATGAATTCCGGCCCCGGACCTACGGCAGCACCGCAGCGCAGACGGCCCAGTTCATCCTTGGTGGATTCCTGGAAAGCTTCGCGCTTGCGGATGTCGGTATCGGTAATCAGCCCCACGAGGCAGCCGGCTTCGTCCACCAGGGGCAGCTTTTCAATGCGGTTGCTGTAAAGAATCTTGCGGGCTTCCTCCTGCGTGGTGGCGGGAGTGCCGGTAATGAGGCGGCTCATGGGGGTCATCACATCAGCCACGCAGAGCTTGTCGAGGTCATTCTGTCCATCCACCACGCGCATATCGCGGCCGGTGATGATGCCTACCAGGATATTGCCCTCGGCCACCACGGGCAGACCGGAGAAGCCATGCTCCAGCATGATGCCCTTCACGCGGCTCAGGCTCATATCGCTGGTCACGGTGAGGGGTTTGGTGATGACGGCGTTCTCGAAACGCTTCACCTTGGCCACCATAGCGGCCTGGTCGTCGATGCGGTTGTTGCGGTGAATCACACCCAGACCGCCTTCGCGGGCCATCGCAATGGCCATTTCAACCTCTGTCACCGTATCCATCGGCGCAGAGAGGAAGGGAAGGCGCAGCGGAATGCCAGCGCAAAGCTGGGAAGAAGGGTCGGCCTCGCCGGGAAGAATCGTGCTCAGGCAAGGCAGCAGGAGCACGTCGTCAAATGTAAGTCCAAGCTGAATTTCTGCCATAGCGGAGACTACTACGCCACGCACCATTTTGCAAGCCTAATCTGCTCAAAACGTGATTTTTTATTCAGAAAAGCACCGGATTATATGCAATTATATGCAAAGTCGCATATAATTGCATATAATTCCATATAAATCGGGTCTGATTCAGATTTGCTGATGCTTGTGTGCATAATGGCGCAACAAATTGGACGTTGTAGAGTGAATAGTGAATAAGGAATAGTGAATTGTTGTCCATACAGGCGGTCATCCCGACCGCGGATTATTGAGCCCGCCAGGGCGACAGCTGTCAGGCAGGCGGAAAAGCTGCCTGATTTCCCCGGAAAAGGATGAAATCCGCCGGTAAAAATATCGAATTATATGCAATTATATGCAAGAGTCCATATAATTGCATATAAATCCACATAAAACGGGCAAAAAACGGCATAAAGTGTTTTCCTGACTTGCAATCCGGGGGCATTGGTGTATACTTGCCGCGGTTTATTCACAGAAACTCCAAACAATAAGAGCAATGAACACACAGCGCACCTTCACCACCGGCAGCGGCAAGAGCGGCCAGTATTATTCACTTCCGGCACTGGCCGAACAGGGATTCCCGGGTATCTCCCGCATGCCTGTCTCGCTCCGCATCGTGCTGGAAAGCCTGCTGCGCAACTGCGACGGGCTGAAGGTGACGGAAGCTGATGTGAAGAACCTGGCCGCCTGGAATGCCAAGGAGCCCGGCAGCTATGAGATTCCCTTTACCGTTGCCCGCATCATCCTGCAGGACCTCACCGGCGTTCCCCTGCTGGTCGACCTGGCAGCCATGCGCGCCGCCGTGCAGGACCTGGGCAAGAACCCGGCCGATATGGAACCGCTGGTGCCCGTGGACCTCGTGGTGGACCACAGCGTGCAGGTGGACTGGGCCGGTTTCCCCGCCGCCTACCAGAAGAACCTGACCCGCGAGTTCGAACGCAACACCGAACGCTACGAGTTCCTGAAATGGGGTCAGCAGGCCTTCAAGACTTTCTCCGTTGTACCGCCCAGCACCGGCATTGTGCACCAGGTGAACCTGGAATACCTGGCCCGCGGGGTCATGGAAAAGGACGGCGTGTACTACCCGGATACCCTGGTGGGCACAGACTCCCACACCACTATGATTAACGGCCTGGGCATCGTGGCCTGGGGCGTGGGCGGCATCGAGGCCGAGGCCGGCATGCTGGGCCAGCCGGTCACCTTCCTGGTGCCGGAAGTGGTGGGTGTGCACCTGAGCGGCAAGCTGCGCGAGGGCGTGACCGCCACCGACCTGGCGCTGCACGTGACCCAGATGCTGCGCGCCCACGGCGTGGTGGGCAAGTTTGTGGAATTCTTCGGCGAGGGTGCTGCCACCCTCTCCCTGCCCGACCGCGCCACGGTGGCCAACATGGCTCCGGAATACGGCGCCACCATGGGCTTCTTCCCCTTCGACGAAGTCTCTGCCGCCTACCTGCGCACCACCGGCCGCAGCGAGGAACAGGTCATCACCTGTGAAAACTACTTCCGCGCCCAGGGGCTCTTCGGTATGCCCCGCCAGGGCGAGGTGGACTACAGCGTGGAGCTGGAGCTGGACCTCTCCAGCATCGAGCCCGCCGTGGCAGGCCCGAAGCGCCCGCAGGACCGCATCCCGCTGGCCAGCCTCAAGAGCCAGTTCACCGACATCTGCCGCAACACCTACGGCCAGGAACAGCGCACCGCCCCGGTGGCTGTCACCATGCAGGGTGATGCCGGCAACCCCGATGCCGCCACCACGCACGATGTGCAGCTGACCGACGGTTCCATCCTGGTGGCTGCCATCACCAGCTGCACCAACACCAGCAACGACGGCCTCATGCTGGCCGCCGGCCTGCTGGCAAAGAAAGCCGCTGCCCTGGGGCTGAAAGTGCCCGCCTATGTGAAAACCAGCATTGCCCCCGGCTCCCGCATTGCCGCCCGCTATTTTGCCAACAACGACCTGACCGACGCGCTCGACAGCATCGGCTTCTCCACCGTGGGCTACGGCTGCACCACCTGCATCGGCAACAGCGGCCCGCTCAACGCCGCGCTGGAGGAGGCCGTCACGCAGCACAACCTGGTTTCCTGCTCCGTGCTTTCCGGCAACCGCAACTTCGAAGCCCGCATCCACTCGCATGTGAAGGCCAACTTCCTCATGTCGCCCCCGCTGGTCATCGCCTTTGCCCTGGCTGGCCGCGTGGATATCGACATGGAGACCGAGCCCCTGGGCACCGCCGCCGATGGCACCGCCGTCTACCTGCGCGACATCTGGCCCAGCGGTGAGGAAATTGCCGCCGCCCAGGCCAAGGCTGCCACGCCTGCCGACTATGCCGCCTGCTATGCCGGCCACGTGCCGGAGTGGGATGGCGTGAGCGCCCCCACCGGTGCCACCTTTGCCTGGAATGCCGGTTCCACCTACATTCACCGCCCGCCCTTCTTCGACGGCTTCGATGGCCGCAAGGGCGACATCACCGACATCGTGAATGCCCGCCCGCTGGGCATCTTCGGCGACAGCGTGACCACCGACCACATCTCCCCGGCCGGTGCCATCAAACCCACCGCGCCTGCCGGCCAGTTCCTGAGCGCCCAGGGCGTGGAACGCCGCGATTTCAACACCTACGGCTCCCGCCGTGGCAACGACCTCGTCATGGCCCGCGGTACTTTTGCCAACGTGCGCATCAAGAACCTGCTCACCGCCGGGGTGGAAGGCGGCTACACGCTCTACTTCGGCGGGTCTGCCGTGAGCGCCCCGGATACCGCCATCGACGCCCCCTGCGGCACGCCCACCTTCATCTACGATGCCGGCATGGCCTACATGAAGGACGGTGTGCCGACCATCATCATCGGCGGCGAGGACTACGGCATGGGCTCCAGCCGCGACTGGGCTGCCAAGGGAACCAACCTGCTGGGCGTCAAGGCCGTGGTCACCAAGAGCTTCGAGCGCATCCACCGCAGCAACCTCATCGGCATGGGCGTGCTGCCCCTCAACTTCGCCAACCCGGCAGATTATGACCGCGTGAAGGATCTCAAGGATGTGCGCTTCTCCATCATCGGGCTCAACAACGATATGGCCCCCCGCAGCGCTGCTACCCTGCTGGTGCAGCCCACCGGCGGCGAAGCTTTCGAGCTGCCCCTCATCGTGCGTCTCGACACCCCCATCGAGAAGGAATACTTCCGCGCTGGCGGCATCCTGCAATACGTACTGACCCAATACTGCTAATCACACCATGTCCAGTTCTTTCGGCTCTGTATTCCGCATCAGCACCTGGGGTGAATCCCACGGTGTCGGCGTAGGCGTGGTCATTGACGGCTGCCCGGCGCGTGTGCCGCTCACCCGCGATATGATACAGGCCGAGCTGGACCGACGCCGCCCGGGGCAGAGCGACATCGTGACCCCGCGCAACGAAGCCGACAGCGTGGAAATCCTCTCCGGCGTGCTGGACGGGCTCACCCTGGGAACCCCCATTGCCCTCTCCGTACGCAACAAGGACCAGCGTTCCACCGCCTACGATGAAATGCAGCACACCTACCGTCCCTCCCACGCCGACTACTGCTACGATGCCAAGTACGGCATCCGCGCCTGGGCGGGTGGCGGCCGGGCCAGCGCCCGCGAGACCATCGGCCGCGTGGCCGCAGGTGCGGTGGCACGCGCCGTAGTGCGCGCTATCTGCCCGCAGGTGGAGGTCCTGGCATGGGTGCAGCAGGTGCACACCATCACCTGCCCCGTACCCGCGGCAGAAGTGAGTGCCGCTGCGGTTGAATCCAACATCGTCCGCACGGCCGATGCCGCCACGGCAGAACAGATGGCAGCCGCCATCCGCGCGGCCCGCAGTGCGGGCGATTCGCTGGGCGGCGTGGTAGCCTGCACCGTGCGCAACTGCCCGGTGGGACTGGGTGACCCGGTGTTCGACAAGCTGGAGGCCACGCTGGCGCATGCCATGCTGAGCATTCCGGCATGCAAGGGCTTTGAGGTCGGCAGCGGTTTTGCTGCCCCCCTGCTGAAAGGCAGCGAACACAACGATGCCTTCTACATGGATGGCGCGCGCGTACGCACGCGCACTAACAATTCCGGCGGCATCCAGGGCGGCATTTCCAACGGCGAGGACATCAACCTGCGCCTGGCCTTCAAACCCACTGCCACCCTCATGCTGGAGCAGGAAACCGTGAACGATGCCCACGAAGCCGCCACCCTGCGCGGCAAAGGCCGCCACGACCCCTGCGTGCTGCCCCGCGCCGTGCCCGTAGTCGAGGCTATGGCCTGGATTGTGCTCTGCGACCACCTGCTTAAACAGCGCTGCTGCGCTGTTTAAGTACGAAGGACGAAGTGGGAGGTACGAAGTGAAAATCAGCTGCGCTTCCGGCTACCGCCGGGCGCGCAGAGAATTTTGCGATATTTGCACTTACTGCCCCGGCTCTTGAAAGCCTGACGACACCGTTTTGCTTACATCTCAGCCGTAAGCTCCACTTAATCCTTCCCCGCAGGCGTAGCCTGCCAGTTTCCACACTTCGTACCTCGTACCTTTCGAGCCTTTACTTCTTTTTCCGGAACACGCGCAGGTACTGCCAGTTGATGTAGGCCAGGTAGCCCAGAATCAGCATATTGAACCACTGGGCTTCCAGAATGGCCCAGAAAGCCAGCCCGGTGCAGAGCACCAGCCCCAGCACGCAGGGCACCAGGTAATTCTTCAGCAGAGAACCCAGGAATTTTCCGCCGTCGAGCGGAAAGATGGGCAGCAGGTTGAACACGCTCCACCAGAAGCACACCAGTATACCCACTGTGTAGAACTGGAGCAGCATGGCGGGAATCTCACGGGACATAAGCCCCAGCGCCAGCTGCTGCTGCAAATCCATGGGCAGATACTCACGCCACGGCATCTGGTAGGCATACTGCACCCCTGCCCAGGCATTCCCCAGCTGCAGACCGAACACCAGGCCGAACACACCACAGAGCACCAGCGAAGCCAGCGGCCCCGCCAGCACAACCAGCAGATAACGCCAGCGCTGCTGCGGCAGAGTCAGAAATGAGGTAGTGCCCCCCATGCCGGCAATCTCGATGCCCTCTACCAGCGCCCCGGTGGCGCGCCCGGTGAACGCATGCCCGAACTCATGCACCAGCAGGCAAAGCATGCCCGCTACCATAAAAATCAGCGTCTGGGTCAGATCTTCGCTCGTGCTCACCCCGAAAGCACCACCCAGCAGCGCCAGCACCACCCAGGCCATGGGCTGGATACTCACAGGAATGCCGAAAAAGGAGAAACGGAGGGTCCAAGGGTGCGGATTCTGGGCTTGCATAAGCCCATTTTACCCTGTTCAGACATCATTTTGCAACAAAATTTGAATTTTCTTTCAAAAAAGACTTGCAATGCGACGCGCAAAGTAGTAATATCTGCCCGCACCCCGGTAACGGGGAAAGCAAAATCCGGCGTAGCTCAGCGGAAGAGCGGATGACTGTTAATCATTAGGTCGTTGGTTCGATCCCAACCGCCGGAGTAAGGAAGCCCAGCAAGTCAACTTGCCGGGCTTCTTTGTTTTTCCTTGCCAAGCGTCCTCCGGCAGTGTATGCTGGACACCAACAGGAACACAATATCATATTTCTATGGAATTCAACTTTGAAGCACTTGAAAAGAAAGGGTTGAAGCTCAACCCCGCCCCCGCTCCCGTAGGCTCATATGTGCAGTGCATCCGCACAGGCAATTACCTGCACCTTTCCGGCGGCATCTCCATCAATGGCGATGTGGCGATTTACGGCAAACTGGGGGCCGAAGTCAGTATTGAAGACGGCCAGCGCGCCGCCCAGGCTGCCATTCTGAACCGTCTGGCCGTGATTCAGGCCGAACTGGGCAGCTTTGCCCCGCTGCGCAAGATCGTGGCCGTGAACGGTTTTGTGAACTGCACCCCGGATTTCACCGACCAGGCCAAGGTGCTCAACGGTGCCTCCGACCTGCTGGTGGAGCTGCTGGGCCCGGAAGCTGCGCACACGCGCTCTGCCGTGGGCGTGCCCAGCCTGCCGCTGGGCGTGGCGGTTGAAATCAACATGATTGTGGAGTTCGACCCCGCCGCCTGCTGATTCTGAATCCCCGTTTCCGAAAGCGTCATGGCCACCATCGTACTGGGAGTCTGCGGTTCCATCGCTGCCTACAAGGCCGCGGGCGTGGCCTCGCGCCTCGTCAAGCTGGGGCATGAGGTGCACTGCGTGTGCACCCCCGCCGCGCTGGAATTTGTGACCCCGCTCACGCTCATGACGCTTTCGCGCAACCCGGTCGTCACCACCTTTGCGGACGAAACAGGCAGCTGGGTACCCGTGCATATCGACCTGGCCCAGCGGGCCGATGTGCTGGCCATAGTGCCAGCCTCCGCCAACACCATGGCCTGCATGGCACATGGCCAGTGTCCGAACGCCCTCACCAGCCTGTACCTGGCCTACCGCGGCCCGGTGCTCATCTTCCCTGCCATGAACGGCATGATGTGGGAACACCCCGCCACCCAGGCCAACGCCGCCACCCTGGCCTCCCGTCCGCAGCACCGCATCATCGGCCCGGCTGAAGATGGCATGCTGGCCTGCGGCACCAGCGGCAAGGGACGCCTGGTGGCAGAAGACCTCATTGTGCAGGAAATCCTGGCAGTCCTGCCGCAATAAAAATC
>JAFNWZ010000249.1 GCA_017379255.1 Akkermansia sp.
CGCCAACCCGAACATAGTCGGAGAAGTCGGCATTCCGCCCCTTCTGGATGCGTATATATCTCGCAATCCCCGGCTGGTTATACTGCTGTTGATGTATGGGGCTAATCCGGAAGCCACAGACTCGGAAGGCAGCATCAGCAGTGTGGCGAAGATGCTCTCTGTTGAGGGAAGCTCAGATTTTCTGGATACTCTTTTCCGCCACCACCCATCTACTCGAAATATACAATCTTAAAGCGATGAATAAACCATTCCCCAGAATCCTTGCCACCTCAGCCCAGTGCCTTGCGGTAGGACGAGAATGAGTCCCGGAACTCCGTCCATCGCTTGCAAGTGTCTTTTTATCCCCCTTGCAAGCGATGTTTCATTTTAGGTTGGAGCTCGCTGAAAAATGGTGCTTAAACTGCTGATTCTGTGTAGCTTCCCAGTTCGAAACATCTTTACTTACCACAGAATAACCATCACCGCAAAATTGCCTAAGCTCACAGAATCAATAGATTGTAGATTCGAGGCTTCTTTAGTGAACCTAACATGAATTCGCGCTTAGAAAAAGGGGCTTAGGCGTGCTTAGGCTTTTTGGCCTTTTGGGGGCATTTTGCGCCCGGCAGGGCGGTGCGCGTAAGCGTGCAATACCTACGCGTGTTTAAGTGTTGAAAATCAATGTAAAGCAAAAAACCGAACCAGATTGTTTTCTGATTCGGTTTCTTGTTTTAGCTGGAATTAACGAGCCATCAGCGTGGGAAATTTGCGCCCGGAATTCGATTTTTTTCGTTTTTCCTACGTTCAGCCCAAGCAAATATGGAATCATATTCTAATATATTGGATGTAGGCGTTTTATAAAATCCGCTTCGCAATTCAGGAGCCTGTCACATCGCTTGTAAGAGGTCATGGAAAATGAAATACAGCATTCGCGGAGGGTGGACAAAATCTTATAACCAGCAGATGGAACGGTCGTGCTCATCCCTGAACTGGCCGCATAAACAGTCATCGGGAAGAATGTGTACGCGTCCTCCATCTCGTTGGGGCAAAGGAATATCATTCTCCGTAGCCGGTAGGATTTGCACATACCCCCTCGTTTTCCTTGTAACACAATTTACGCCCCGGCTCAAAGGCAAACAATTCTCGTCCGTATTCTCCATGTGGAGGATAGGTTGCGATTACGACCAAGCCAGAGGGATGTGTGGCAAGTTGGTGGTGGCTGCCGGCATACCAAGTTTTTCTCACGAGAGAGACCTGAATTTCTCTCGATGCATTAGTGATATTCCCTATTTCATCACACTGCTCATCCGAAAAACGACACCGCAGATGAAGATTGGCATACATACAACCATATTCGTTTGCCAAGGGTAACAGCAGCTCCATACTGTCTGCATCGTGTATGGCGCTCAAAACCGTCAACTCGCGGCGGGCATACATCAGGCAGTGGCGGTTGATTACTTCCTGCGGTACTTCGGAGGGCTCACGGGATTCAACTTTATCCTCCTTGAAAAACATTGCAAAATCATCTGATTTGACAACATGAAAACGCGTGTATTCCGTGTTTCCTGTTGCCCGCAGCAAGTTCAGACGAGATATAGTCCGGCAACCTTCTGCTGACGAAGGTTCCACCAGGATATAACGATACGGCTGACGCTTGGAACAAGTACTGGGGTTGAGAGCCTCATCTTCTGTCAGGGCATGTAGCACCACATGCAAGCCCATATTATGCCGCGCATGCATCTGCGCTATCTGTTCCTGTACCGGCAAATGCCCAATGCTCATTTCCCACCCCTCATTGCATCTCCACAGGTAGAGCCAGGTCCTGTATTCCACCCCTTCTTCCTCATCAACGCTCGTGAGGGAGTAGAGATACTCGGGCTTGCGCAGCAAACGCTCCCGCACCTCCTCCGGGGAGTAAGGCAATTCCACTCCGAAGTAGTAGTGTTCATCATCTGGCGATTGAAAATTTGTTGGTTCCGGCATAACTCGTTTGGTAGACACATTTATACCATTGAATGAAAATGGAATCAAATCTAATCACTCATCTTTTTCCGGCACCGGGGACGACTGCATGTGGTACACCTCCCGGTGCTCAATAGTCTGCAATAGACGAACATATTGAAAATAAATTTCATTATTCATTCTTCAACATTGTAAAAGGAGAAGTAAAAGCGGAAGGACGGTCTACCCCTAGAGCTAATTTTTTCTCATTTTTTGCAAGGATTTTAAGGTTGACTTATCACAAAAAAGTATTATGCTGTAAGTTGTAGTTGCAAAATCTTGTCTTATGAGCAGTAATCTTATCATCAAATTAGCAGAGTTGGAATCCACAGCCCCGGTAGAGGAGGATGAATTGATTTTCAGGGATGTCTATGAGGAGTTGATTAAAACTATTAAGGACAAAGTGAAGGAGAATGTACGAAGGGATGAGGAAACGACCTATGACGCGAAAGATTCCAAAGATTGTGTGCAATGGAAGAATACCTGTTTTTTCATCAACGGTGGTCGCGGTAGCGGCAAAAGTACACTTTTGAGAGCTGTCGGCAAGCA
>JAFNWZ010000250.1 GCA_017379255.1 Akkermansia sp.
CCCGCGAGGGCTGCGGTATGATTAAGGTGACCACGCAGAAGTTCTACCGCGTGGGTGGTGCTTCCACCCAGCTCAAAGGTGTGGCCAGTGATATTGTGCTGCCTACGGTGACGGCTGGTCTGCGCATTGGTGAGGGCGAGCAGGATTATGCTATGCCGTACGATGAGATTCCCCGCGCCGGGGGATATGTGAAGAGCAGCCGTATTGCCGGCATCCTGCCGGAATTGATGGCGCGCAGCAAGGCCCGCACGGACAAGGATAAGGATATGCAGTATACCCGCGAGGATATTGCCCGCGCCCGGGAGCGCTACGAGAATAACACGATTTCACTGAACAAGGCCGTGCGCCAGGCGGAAAATGCCCAGCTTCTGGAGCGTAAGAAGGCGATGGATGCCGAGCGTAAGACCCGCTATGAGCAGATGGCCGCAGATGATGCGAAGAATCTCACCATTTACCGCCTGAAGCTGGGTGATGTGAAAGCTGCCAGATTGCCGCTTGCTTCCAAGGACGACGACAGCGAGTACATGGATGAAAACAAGGACCCTGAGGATGAGCTGACGGAAACGCCGGAGTACCCCTCCAGTCTGGATCCGGTGCTGCGCGAGTCTCTTCATATCGTGAAGGATATGATTGATTTGCCTTGAGATGCGGTAAATATTCAAAAATTCAGGCCTGCCCGGTTGCCGGGCAGGCTTTTTTCTTGTCAAACGCGTGCGGGGATTTATAATGCTGGTATGCCCTTGTTATCATTGATAGTGCCGTGTTATAATGAGCAGGAAACCCTGCGCCCGTTCATGAAGGCGCTTTATGCGGTGCTTGATACGCTGCCGGATGTTCAGCCGGAGGTGATTCTGGTGAACGATGGCAGTGCAGATGATACCCTGCCGCTGATGCGGGAGCTGGCGGCGGAATACCAGGGGGCGCGTTATATTTCCTTCTCCCGCAATTTTGGTAAGGAAAGTGCCATGCTGGCTGGTTTTCAGGCGGCCAGGGGAGATTATGTCGCGGTGATGGATGCCGATTTGCAGGACCCGCCCGCCTTGCTGCCGGAAATGCTGCGCGCGGTGCGCGAGGAAGGGTTTGATTGCGCCGGCACACGCCGCGTTTCCCGCAAGGGGGAACCAGTTATCCGTTCGTTTTTTGCCCGGGCGTTTTACCAGCTTATCAATGTGGTGTCTCACACTCAGCTGGTAGATGGCGCGCGTGATTATAAGCTGCTGAGCCGCAAGGTGGTGGATGCGCTGTTGCAGTTGCCGGAATATAACCGTTTTTCTAAGGGCCTGTATGAGTGGGTGGGCTTCAGGACCAAATGGATGGAGTTTGAGAATGTGGAACGCGTAGCCGGCGAGACCAAGTGGTCCTTCTGGAAATTGTTCAAGTACTCCCTGGAGGGGATAGTTGCCTTCACCACCATGCCGCTGGCTGTGGCATCCGTTCTGGGCATGCTCTGTATGCTGGTGGCGCTGGTTATCATTGTGTCGCTGGTGGTGCGCCAGATGCTGTGGCATAACTCGGTGGACGGCTGGACATCTCTGGTGTGTATTATTGTGCTGCTCAGTGGTTTGCAGCTCTTCTGCGTGGGTGTGCTCGGGCAGTATGTTTCCAAGATGTACCTGGAAATCAAGCGCCGCCCGCACTACATTGTTGCTGAGCAGTCAGAATAAATCACTTGAGCCCGCCGCGGATGAGCCCCAGCAGGGCAACGGTGCGGGCCCAGTTCTCCGGGTGGTCGTCGCTCTCCGGAAACAGGCGGCCCTCCGGTATGCGGGCGTAGCGCTCTGTGGCTTTGGAATGGCTGAGCTCCCGCAGCCCCACGCTGAAGGTGACGGGCCCGAGCAGCATGAACTCACGAGCCATTTCATGCGAGCCGTTCCAGGCGTGCAGGTGCACCCGGGGCAGGGTGCCGCAGCGTGCCCGCCCGCGCAGAATTTCCAACAGCTCGCCCCATGCCTGCACACCGTGCAGCTGCACCATGCGCTCGTGGCGGAAGGCCGCCCCCAGGTGGATGTGCAGCAGGAGCCGCTGCACTTCCAGGGTGCCGGCGTGGCGCGGTGAAGCGTCCAGCCCGGTTTCTCCCACTCCGGCCTGCGCGTGGCGGGTAAGCCAGTCATCCAGCTCAAAGGCGAGTTCCGCGGCATCGGTTTCGTGGGCATGCCAGGGGTGAATGCCGAAGCAGGGTATCATGCCCTCTGCGGTGGAGATTTGCTCCCAATCGGCGCGGGTAACGGCGCAGAGATAGCCTCCGTGGGGGCCGGGGTGGTGGGTGTGGTAATCTTTCATAAGGAAATGAAGCCGTGTTCCCTGAAGCTGTAATAGAGAGGGAAACTGGTGCCGATGATGATGTGGTCGAGCACGGGGATGTGAAGGGCGGTGCCGGCGCTGACCAGGTCGCGGGTCAGTTCCCGGTCCGTCTTGCTGGGGTTGGGGTCGCCGCTGGGGTGGTTGTGCGCCACGATGATGCTGCTGGCATTGCTGATAATTGCTTCCCGGAAAACGTCCCGCGTGTGAACCAGCGTGCGGTTGAGTGTGCCTTTGGAGATATTGCTGCGCCGGATGAGGTGCCGGTGGGTATCAAGCATGAGCACCACGAAATGCTCCTGCTGCTCGTAACGCAAATCACCCGCAAGGTAATCGTAGACCGCCTGCGGGGTGCTCATGTCAACGCGCACAAGATCTTCTTTCATGGCGCGGTGGCCCAGTTCGAACACGGCGGCCAGAGTGGCGGCTTTGGCGCTGCCTATACCCTTGCAGCAGCGGGTGATTTCGCGGGCTTCCATGCGCCCCAGCGCCGTGAGTGAGCCCGCAGCACGCTTGAGCCTGGCTGCCAGTTCCAGCACATTGCAGCCTTTCAGGCCGGTGCGCAGGAAAATGGCGATGAGTTCCTCATCGCTCAACGCGGCTCTGCCACGCTGAATCAGCTTCTCGCGCGGTCGCTCGTCTTCTGCCATATCTAGCAGTTTCTGGCTGGTGGATTCCATAAGCTGCTTCATTGTACACAAAATTATATCGTCTGTGAAGTGAAAACGCTTTGGCACGAATTATTTGCTTGCGCTGGGCTGGATGTCTGTGTACAATGACCGCGGCTCGTTTTTGTTGATTTTGCGGCATCAATGGGCACTGTGGGGCAGGAAGTACGTAATCCTGCGCTGCAGAACCAAAGGAGGCAGTGGCCGGTTCCGGCCTCCGGCGGCGCAGATGGAACCGGCATTCAGAAGAGAAAGAAAATAAAAAATGAGTATACATTCCGTTACTTGTGCCGTTGGCACAAACCCCATCACCATTGAAACGGGCAAGCTTGCCCTTCTGGCCGATGGCGCCGTTACCGTCCGTTGTGGTGATACTGTGGTGCTGGTCACCGTTGTGAGCGCTACCAAGATCAAGGATGGCCAGACCTTCTTCCCCCTTTCGGTGGAATACAAGGAAAAGGCTGCTGCCGCGGGTATGTTCCCCGGTGGTTACTTCAAGCGCGAAGGCCGCCCCACGGAGAAAGAGATTCTGACCTGCCGCATGACGGATCGCCCGCTGCGTCCCATGTTCCCCAAAGGCTATTTCTACGATACGCAGGTGATTTCCCTGCTCATGGCTGCAGATGGTGAGAATGAGCCTGATATCCTGAGCATCAACGGTGCTTCCGCCGCCTGTGTGATTTCTGACCTTCCCTTTGCTGAGCCCGTGGGTGCTGTGCGTGTGGGCCGTATCAATGGCGAGTTTGTGATTAACCCCACCAACTCCCAGCGCCTGGAATCTGACCTTGACCTGGTGTATGCCGGTTCCAAGGACCAGGTTATCATGATTGAAGGTTCTGCCAATGAACTGCCCGAAGAGGACTTCATTGCTGCTCTGCACTACGCTCAGGAAAATGTGGCCAAGATCTGCGCCGCCCAGGAAGAGCTGCGCGGTATCTGCGGCAAGCCCAAGCGTGAATATGAGCTGACTCTGGCTAAGCCTGAGCTGCTCGAAATCGGCTATCAGGTGGCTGGTGACCGCATCGAGGAGGCTATCTACGCCCCCAACAAGATTCAGCGCCAGAAGCAGGTGGGCGCTCTGCGCGACGAGGTGGAAGTGGCTATCAAGGCTGCCTACCCCGAGGCCACGGATTTCGACGTGGAGCAGGTGTTTGAGTACATCCAGAAGAAGGCTTTCCGTATCTCCATCATGGAGCAGGACAAGCGCGCCGACGGTCGCGCTATCAAGCAGCTGCGCCCGCTGGAGGCTGAGGTGAATGTGCTGCCCCCCGTGGTGCACGGCTCCGCTCTCTTTGCCCGTGGCGAGACCAAGTCTGTGTGCCTTGCCACCCTGGCTCCCATGGAGGAGAAGCAGTACCTCGATAACTACACCGGTTCTGTGGATGAGAAACGCTTCATCCTGCACTACAACTTCCCCCCGTTCTCTGTGGGTGAAACCGGTCGTTTCGGTGGTCAGAACCGCCGCGAAATCGGCCACGGTGCCCTGGCTGAGCGCTCCATCGCTCCGGTGATTCCGGACGAGAATGACTTCCCCTACGCCATCCGCGTTTCCTCCGAGATTATGGAGTCCAACGGTTCCACCTCCATGGCTTCCGTATGCGCCGGCACCATGTCTCTGCTGGCTGCAGGTGTGCCGCTGAAGCGCCCGGTTTCCGGTATTTCCGTGGGTCTGGTGACGGAGTTTGAGAACGAGGGTGACCGCGAGCCCAAGCGCTACAAGACGCTGCTCGACATCATCGGTTCCGAAGACTTCTACGGCGACATGGACTTCAAGCTCTGCGGTTCCTCCGTGGGCGTGACCGGTTACCAGCTGGATCTCAAACTGCCCGGTATTCCGCTGTATATTCTGGAAGACGCTATTCACCTGGCCCGCAAGGGGCGTCTGGATGTGCTCGACACCATGAATGCCTGCATCCCCGGCCCGCAGGCCATGAGCCCGAACGCTCCGCGCATCGAATCCACCAGCATCCCGCAGGACCGCATTGGTGAACTTATCGGGCCCGGCGGTAAGAATATCAAGGCTTTGCAGGCTGAGACCGGTACGGATATCAACATCGAGGAAGATGGCACGGTGCGTATCTACGGCAGCCGCCAGGAGGGCGTGGAGCGTGCTCTGTACCTCATCGACCGCATGTTCAAGGAAATCGAAGTGGGTGAAACCTACGAAGGTAAGATTGTTTCCACCAAGGAATTCGGTGCCTTCATGGAAGTGCTGCCCGGTAAGGACGGCCTCATCCATATCTCTGAGCTGGCCGAAGGCCGCACCCAGAAGACTGAGGACGTGGTGAAGGTTGGTGACATTGTGACCGCCAAGTGCATCGGTATCGATGACAAGGGCCGTGTCAAGATGTCCATCCGCGCCGCCATGCGTGATCGCAAGGCCAAGGAGGCCGCTGCCGGGGAGCAGGCCTGATAGCCCGCTTATCTGAAGTGCATTTTCAGCCGCTGTCTGCGTTTGCAGGCAGCGGCTTTTCTGAATGAGCTGCCGGAATCTTAAAAACAATCACATGTGTCCCAAAGCTTCGTAAATTGTAATTTATCTTCCTAATCCGCGGGCGAACGCCCGCCGAATTCTGAGCCCGCGCAAGCGGGTAAAAGATGAAAGACAGGGGTAAGCCCGCGCAGCGGGCGCAGCCCCTGTTATGCACAAAAATATTATGGAGCCCA
>JAFNWZ010000251.1 GCA_017379255.1 Akkermansia sp.
GCTATAAATTGTAGCATGGGTCACACCTAGATGGAGTGTACACCACACACCGCAGGTTACGACAGCGTGATACAAACGGACAGGAAGATGAAGTTTCATGATAGATAAAGAGAGGGGTAAAAATGAATCATCCCTACCTTACGCTTTCGGAATCCGTAAGGTTATATTTGATTGATTATTGGAAATAAAGTCATGACAGCTTTCCGCATAAAAAAACACCATCTTACAGAATGATGAACCGGGTATCGCAATTTTCTCGAAATAAAACAGTTTGTGTGCTTGACTTACGGATTCCGAATTCCAGCCATGAAGAAACACAAGCAAAAAGAAGCAGACAACGCCGCACTGGAGATTTTAAGAAGCACAGGAGCAGATGTACTGGAGGCTGCCCTGGTGGCCAAATCGGCCATGGAAGCAGCCCGCGGCAAGGTAAAGCGGGCGCTGAAATGCATCATCGCCGGAGCAGAGGCGCTACGGCAGCAGGAGAAGACGGTGAGTTTTGAAAAGGCGGTGGAGGCAGCATTGGAAGCACGGAAGGACAGACGCACGCGGACGCTCTATGATTTCCGCTACTTTACGCGGCGGTTCATGCTGCGCTGCAAGGGATTAGCAAAACGGCGGGTGCGAAGCATCACTCCGCAGGAGTGCTCGGAATATATTGAAAAAGCTTTTGATACGCCCCGACAGCGGCAGAAGGCAAGGCTGATTCTCAGCGGGGTATTTTCCACCGCGATGAAGCGGGGCTGGTGCGATGCGAACCCGGTAGCGCGGGTAGAAGCTCCGCGCGTGGTGGAGCAGCCGGTGCCGATTCTGACGCCGCAGGAGATTGAGCAGATTACCACCACGGCAGAAACCTACCAGGGCGGCAGCTGCGCGGCGGCGGTGGGGATGATGCTTTACGCGGGCATCCGCCCGCATGAGGTAGCGCGGCTCACCTGGGCGCAAGTGGATTTGCAGGCGCGGGCGATTTACATCCTGCCCCGGCACAGCAAGACCGGCGGCGCGCGGCGGGTGACGATACACAGGCCGCTGATGCGGATACTGAGCCGGCACCAGCAGCCCGACACCGAAACAATATGCCCGCGCAACTGGCTGCACCACTGGCGGGAGCTGCGCCGCGCTGCGGGCTGGGATTCCCCTGCCCACCGCTGGCCACAGGATGCGCTGCGGCATACCTTTGCGAGTTATCATCTGAGCCATTTCCGCAGCTTTGCCGAGCTGCAGGTGGAGATAGGACACAGGGATGCTACGCTGCTGCGCACGCGGTATGTGGACCAAAGGGCCGTAGTGAATGCGGGAGCTTTCTGGGAATACCGGGGGCAATTAGCAGCGTAGCATCCGGAAGTACGAATTACGAGGTACGAGGTACGAAGTAAAGAAAGTTCGTGCGCAGCTGAAGCTGCGCAGAATTTCGTCGCCGCGTCCTTGGGTGGGCGCAGACCACGCAGCGGACACCCCTCCCAGCCAGCAGACAACGAGCAAAAAGAAACCGGTAAAACCCAAACACTAGAACACTAGAACAATAGAACACTAGAATACTAGAATACTAGAATCCGCCCCACACCGTAAACCTATAGGAATAGAAGGATTGAATCACGGAGTAATTCAAATGGAGCGGCGCGGCAATATAGTCAGGAAAAGAGGTTGAAGGGATGATGTAGCAGCAGATTCACTTTTATGCTTTCAGCTGCAGTATGCGTTTTTCTATGCCAGATTGAATTTCGCTATAGATAGAGGACGGCTCGGATTGCTGCATCTTTTCTGTGAAAGGGACGAGTATTTTGGAAAGCTGCGCCAGGAGTTTGTCGATTTCGGCATTCACCAGACGATTGAGCAACCCCGCCTTTTCACCCATGCGGAGAAACTTGCCTCGGGTAATCCAATCGAAATGGTTGCGGCCATCTATTTTCATTGCCAGCTTGGGCGGCAGATTCGGGTATACCGCAGTGGAAAGCAAATCATACGCCGGAGCCAGGCGTTTTGCTTTCCCCATGTACAGGATGGAAAAATTCTTGGCGTGGGCATCTCCATTTCCTATGAGGAAGATAAAGATGATACGCCGCAGGAATTCGATGATATCGGCGGCGGGCAGTGCTATTTCCCGAAGAAGCTGGAAACACTGCAACAGGCGAGGGCCGCCTTCGGATTCGTATTTGACACTGGGTTCATAGCCCAGAAGCTGGCAGAAATCTTCCTGATGCAAACGCAGCACTTTCCCGGATTCCTGCTGGCGGTCGTAGCGAGTGGTTACATAGTAAGGAATGCCGTGCACCCGCAGAACGGAGCATTCTGCCACGGAAAGTCTGCACGCCTTTGCCAGGCACATGCAGTATAACTCATTGAACACACTTTCGGGAAAGCGCGGAATGCCGGGTTTGATGATGTGGGTGGACGGGGTGCCATTCAAGGGAAGCACGATATGACCATTCTGCACACAAGCCACCAGTTTATCCTGCGCACCGGCGCCCGATATATGGAAATCCTCGGCCCCCACATTCAGAGGGCGTTCCGGCAGGGCGGATAAGACGGCATGGGCATCGGCCTCGCTCAGAACCTTAAACTCAGCATCTGAATGAGCCCGAGCTTCGCGCTCCGCCGGCACCAGTGCTACAGCCCCGGCACAATCCTCGCCGATACGCTTCAGCAAGGCAAAGATGTTACCGGGGGATATGCCCAGATACTGTGCCAGCCTGACGCGCACGGATTCATCGGGCAGCAGATTGGAAAAAAAGGCAACGACTTCACCGCCGGTGTACGGTTCGGCACGCAGGGGCAGTGTATACGATAAAGCCTGCGCCCCGGGCTGGTTGAGGTAGGTAGTGGCATAGCAGAATTGCAGCCGCCCGTGCTCCGATACCAGAGTGCCCGCACGATTCCCCCGCAGATAGACATTCAGTGTTTCCATTAACTACGCTCCCAACGATAAAATGCATACACCCCGAGCCCCAGGGCTTCCAGCACACGGATTGTCTTTTCCAGCTGAACGGTGGGTTTGCCGTTTTCCAGATCGGAAATAAAGCGGATTCCCGTGTTCGCTACGCCTGCCAGCTGCTCCTGCGAAATACCCTGCGCCTTGCGCGTTTCCCGCACCAGGCTTCCAATTTCCTCTGTACTCCTGAGGGGCTTTCCGTTTAGAGGCTTCATATTCTATTACCGTTCGGGAACAATATAACACACAAATGCATAAAGTCAACATTTTATTCCCGATCGGTAAAGAAAATCATCATTATCAACTAAAACAAACATTCTATTACCGATCGGGAATGCGATTATTTAAGGAGGACTTCTAATAAGTCTATCCACCTCGTGAAATTGTCTTTGTCGGCGAGAGTAGCGAGCGAAATTCATAGCCCACGGTAGTGGGCGACAGATGTTAGGCAGGTGCAAGCGTGCGTCAGCACGCGCAGCGCCTGCTCCAACAAAAAAAACAAACCAAAACCCGTGATAACGGGTGACAGAA
>JAFNWZ010000252.1 GCA_017379255.1 Akkermansia sp.
CCCAAAGCTTCGTAAATTGTAATTTATCTATCTGTTCAGGCGCACGCAGTGTGCGTAATTTTGAGCCCGTAGGGCGGTATAATCGTAGCCCGGGGTGGAGCCGCAACGCGGCGGAACCCCGGGTAAATCGAAAATAATATCAGAGCCCCGAGCATGGCGAGTGGGCGGCATAATGCGATGCTTTATGTTGGAGCTTAGCTTTCTGTCACCCACTCACTGTGTTCGGGGTTCTGGTCATTTTTTTTTGTTTGACCAGGGGTTCCGCGACTCCGTCGCTCCACCCCTGTCTAACCTCTTACGCCCACTGCCGTGGGCTATGAATTTCGCTCGCTACGCTCGCCAATAAATTACAATTTAGCAGCGTATTGTTAATTAGCTGTGCTACAAGAATTTGAAAGCAGTTCTAATGAAACTTTGGGACACATGTGGCTGCTGGCGCACATGCTACACATTTTCCTTGCAATACATGGCAGAATGTGCTTGAATTCTCTCCGCAACGCAGCAGTGGCGGAATGGTAGACGCAGGAGACTTAAAATCTCCCGCCCATCAACAGGCGTACGGGTTCGAGTCCCGTCTGCTGTATGCATGAAAAAACGGGCACACCCAGTCTTCTGGCTGTGCCCGTTTTTTTGCTGGAGGGTAGCTTAATTCTTGTAGAACTTGTTGATGATGACAGCCAGTGCGCCGTCGCCGGTCACATTGCACGCGGTGCCGAAGTTATCCATGGTGATGTAGAGCGCAATCATGAGCGCCTGCTCATTTTCTCCGAAGCCCAGCATGGACTGCAGCACACCCAGCGCAGCCATGATAGCGCCTCCCGGTACGCCCGGGGCGGCTACCATGACCACACCCAGCATCAGGATGAAACCGGCCATCTGCATGAAGTCAACCGGCGTGCCCTGCATCATCATGATGGCTATGGCGCAGGCTACGATTTTCAGCGTGCTGCCTGAGAGGTGGATCGTGGCGCAGAGCGGCACAACGAATCCGGCCACATCCTTGTTCACCCCGTTGGCGATGGTCTGGCGCAGGGTGACGGGAATGGTGGCCGCGCTGGATTGCGTGCCCAGAGCGGTGAAATAGGCAGGAAGCATGCGCAGAAGCAGCTTCAGCGGATTGCGGCGGGCAAACAGGCCTGCCACGCCGTACTGGAACAGCAGAACCCCGATGTGCAGCAGGAAGATAACGCCGATGATTTTGATGAACACGGTCATGACTTCACCGGCCTGCCCGGAATAGGCCATGTTGAGAGCAATGCCGAAGATGAAAAGCGGGAGCAGGGGGATGATGACGCTGCCGATGGTGCGGTAGATGATATCCCGGAAATCATTGAATGCGCCATGCAGTGTGCCGCCTGGCTGGCGGGCCATGCCCAGTCCCAGCACAAAGGCGAGAATAAGGGCTGTCATCACGCCCATCAGCGGCGGTATTTCGATGCTGAAGTAGGCGGTTGCATTGCTGGCTGCTTCAAATTCCTTGCTGAGGGCACCTGGTTCAATCAGGGAAGGGAAGGTCCATTCCGCGGTTATGTATGAGGCAAACCCGGAAATAAGCGTGGCTATGTAGGCCAGCACAGTGGTTCCCAGCAGCATGCGCCCGGCTTTCTTGCCGATGTCTGCTATGGCGGGGGCGACCAGCCCCACAATGAGCAGAGGAATCACAAAACCCAGGAACTGGCTGAACAAACCATTGAACGTGATGAATGCGCGTATAACCTTGAGTGGCAGAAGCCCACCCAGGATAACGCCCAGTATCATGGCGATGATGATGCGGCCGACCAGGCCGATTCTGAACTTCTTCATACAACCTGCATTCTAGCACGCCCCGGGCTCTGGTGCAACCTTTTTGTTGTACCTGGTACATGGAAATGAAAAAGCCTTGCAATTCATGGAATTGCAAGGCTTTTTGAAATACGAAGTATAAGATTCGAACTTATGACCCCATCCGTGTGAAGGATGTGCTCTACCACTGAGCTAACTTCGCATGTTGTGTTACCCGGTTGGGTGCGGCGGGATATTACATGATTCCTGGGCGGAATGCAAGTCTTTTTTTGCTTTTTTATTGCGATTTTGTGTTTTTTTTGTGCGGGGTGGCATGGTAATGCCGGGTGGGAACGGGGGCGGATTGTTATGTTTGCGGCTGGCTTAGGCATTGAAATGCCGCAGGGAATGATTGACAGTTCCGGGAAAGGATGGTAGAGTAGACTTCACCTGCTTATGAAAAAGATTTTTCTGATTCTGACGTTACTGGTGGTGGCTGTTGCCGCTGTTCTGGTGTGGAATTATGCCCCGGTACAGGCTGTGGTGTCGCCGGAGGGGGGAGAGGCAGCAGAATCAACAGTTGCGGAGGTTCCTGCGTCTGAGCCGGCGGTTGCTCCCGTTCCCGGGCCGACGTCTGCGCCGACAGAAGAGCCCGGACCTGCGGTGGAGCCTGCCCCTGTGGAAGAACCCACCCCAGAGGAAGAACCCGCACCCGCGCCTGAATTGCCCGCGCTCACTGCCGAGGCGGAAGCGCTGCTGCCCCGGGCAGAGGGAGGGGACGCCGTGGCGCAGTTCAATCTGGCGCGCCTGTATGTGCTGGGGGAGGGAATGCAGGTGAACCGGGCAGAGTTTGTGCGCTGGTGCCGCACGGCGGCTGACCAGGGGCTGCCCGAAGCGCAGTATACGATGGGGTGCTGCTATCTCCGCGGTCTGGGAGTAGAAGCTTCCCCGGAGGAAGGCCGCCGCCTGCTGGAGGCAGCCGCTGCTGCGGGTTATGCGCCTGCTGCAGAGGAATTGAAACGCTGAATCCTTTTCACATTACACCAATCAAAGAATATATGGCTTCTCTTAATATACACGGTAAGGAAAATATCGTCAAACCGGGGTTCTACATGCCCAACCGCATTTCTGCGGCTGCGGTCAAGGCGCTGCATGCCTTGCTGGATGGCAAGGTCTGTTACCTGATTGACCCTGCATTTGCTCCTGCGGCGGAGGTGATGAAGGCGCTGAAGTCCTGCAAGGCAGAGATTGAGAATTTTGATTTCCGCAATACCACGCCGCTGGCTGTGCGCGAGCAGATTCTCACCCGCATGCAGTCCGGGCTCAGCGTGGTGTTCATGCCGGGGCAGGTGGCCAAGTGGCGCGGTACATACAGTGATGTGCCTTCCCCCTTCCTGAAGCATGTGGGCAGCCTGCATATCTCCCCCATTCCTTTGTTCCTGGGGCACTATGGCAAGACTATCTCCAACCTGTACCGCGAGGTGGATGAACCGGACTGCCACCAGGAGTTCTGTATCCTGCCCAAGCTGGCGGCCGGCCCCCGCACGGGTGAGCGCCTCATGGCGGTCTGGCTGGAGAAGAGCGCAGAGCTTTTTGCCGCCCAGCCTGTTCTGAATACCTCGCTCACCACGCAGCTGGTGCATGCCATCAAGCGCTTCCCGAATGTGGAGATTGTGGATGGCATGACGGGCAGCGTGCTCACGCAGTTCAAGGCGCTGGGCGTGGCCATGGCTGTGGCCAAGATGCTGGCAAAGCGTGATGATAAGCGCATCGGTGTGATTCTGCCGCCCGGGGCAGGTGGCGTGATTGCCACGCTGAGCTGCCTGCTGGCCGGTGTGGCCCCGGTCATGATTAACTATGCCACCTCTGCAGCCGCTTTTGAAAGCACGGTGCGCCAGGCTGGGCTCAAGACCTTTATCACCGCCCGCAAGTTCATGCAGAAACTGCCGCAGTTCCCCTGGCCGCCGGAGGAACAGCTCATTCTGGTGGAAGACCTGCTGCAGAAGACTCCCAAACTCACGCTGGCTTCGCATGTGCTCATGGCCAAGATGCTGCCCGCCGCCGCCATCTGCGCCATGTACAAGACGGATTCCCGCCGCCGCAATGATGAAGCGGTCATCCTCTTCACCTCCGGCTCCAGCGGTGAGCCCAAGGGCGTGGTGCTGACGCACCGCATGGTGCTGGCCAATGTGGCACAATGCGCCTGCCGTCTGGATTTGACGGATTGCCGTTTCCTGGCCAGTCTGCCCATTTTCCACAGTTTCGGTATGACCGTGAACATGATGCTGCCCATGCTCACCGGCTGCATGGTTTGCGCTTACCCGAACCCCACTGATGCCCGCACCCTCAATGAGCTGATCCAGAAATACCGACTCACGCTGGTGTGTGCCACGCCCACCTTCGGCCGCGCCATGCTTCGCCGCGCTGAGCCCGATACCTACAAGAGCGTACGCTACTTCGTGCTGGGGGCAGAGAAACTGCAGCCTGACCTGGAGCAGGAATTCATTGACAAATGCGGGGTGTACCCGATGGAGGGGTACGGCCTCACCGAGACTTCTCCGGTGGTGGCGGCCAATATGCCGCAGCCCTCGCCCGTCCCCGGCTCCAAGTTCTTTGTGCCCGGCACGGTGCGCCCCGGCGTGGGTGCCATGCTGCCCGGCATCGCCATCCGCATCACTGACCTGGACGACGATAGCAAGGAATTGCCCCTTACCGAGCGCGGCATGATCTGGTTCAAGGGTGCCAACGTGTTCAGCGGCTATATCGGCCGCCCGGAACTGAACAGCGAAATCTTCCGCGATGGCTGGTTCAAGACCGGCGATATCGGGCAGATGGACCTCAATGGCTTCATTACCCTGGGAGGCCGCCTTTCCCGCTTCTCTAAGATTGGTGGCGAAATGGTGCCGCATGAAGGGGTGGAGCTGGCGCTTTCCATGGGCTTTAACCTCAGCTCCGAGGATTCTGTGCAGATTGCCATTGCCGGTGTGACCGACCCGCAGAAGGGCGAGGCTCTGGTTCTGCTCTCCTCCCTGCCGCAGCACCAGCGCAGCTCGGAGGAAAAGGAAATCCTCTCCTCCATCCGCACCATGCTGGCCGATATGTCCTATCCCACCCTCTGGGCTCCCAAGTACCTTGTGCCGGTGGAATCCATCCCGGTGCTTCCCACCGGCAAGCTGGATTTGCGTGGCTGCAAATTGCTGGCAGAGGAAGCCCTCTGCATCCAGTCCTGATAACGCACTGGTATTTTTCCTTTCACGGCGGCTCCCGGATGAAAACCGGGGGCCGCTTTTGCATTTTGTCTTGATTTTCACGGCAAAACTGGCATAATAGCCCCGTCTATGCGGCGTAAGCCGCTGAATATCCTGAAAATTAAGACTTATGAAAACGCTGAAGCGATTCGTACTTGTGGGCGCCCCTGCCTCCGGCAAGGGTACGCAGTCCTCTTTCCTTTCCGAGACCTACGGTCTGAAGCCCCTGAGCACCGGCGCTCTGCTGCGCGCTGAGATTGCCGCTGGTTCCGAGCTGGGTCTGGAAGCCAAGAAGTACATGGATGCCGCCATGTTCGTGCCGGATGAAGTGGTGAACGGCATCGTGGCCAAGTGGCTGGGCGAGAACAAGGATTGCGGCTGCCTGCTCGATGGCTATCCCCGCACCGTTTCCCAGGCTGAGACCCTCGATGCCAACCTGACCGCCATGGGCCTGGGTGTGGATATCGTGGTGTACCTCAACGTATCTGCCGAGCTCATCGAAGCCCGCATGCTCAAGCGCAAGGCCTGCCCCGCCTGCGGCGAAACCACCCGCAACGGTGAGGAAATCTGCCCGAAGTGCGGCGGCGCCATGATTGTGCGCTCCGATGACAACCCCGAGGCTTTCGCCAAGCGCCGCAAGGACTACGAGACGCTGACCGTGCCCGTGGTGGAACACTACCGCGCCCAGGGCAAGGTGGTGCAGATCGACGTGACCGAGGAAGGCGAGCCCGAGGCTGTTTCCGCCCGCATCGCCGCCGCTGTGCGCACCTACTGTGAGAAGTAAGGATTGCCCTGTCATAAAGGCATTGTTTTTCCGAGCCGGTTTCCCGTCATGGGGAACCGGCTTTCTGCCTCTATTTGCCGGGTTTTCCGCCGGATGCGACGGCGATGCTGGAAAAACCGCTTGACCTGCCGCCCGATAATGGCTAGACTATTACCGACTTCTCTTTTGGAATAAACATGATGTGTCAGATAAATCCAGATTTCTGACAGAAAAAAGAGAACAATCCCGTATATATCATATATGAAACTGAATCGTGTATTGACGCTGGCGTTCCTCGCCCTCTTCGCTGCAAGCGGGCTGCAGGCACAGTCGCTGTCTCCGGACACCAAGACCCGCTGGGATAAGGGCACCCTCGTGGTGGAATCCCCGGTGCGTCCGGAAGGTCAGCAGCATGTGGTGGGCCTTACCGCCCCCAAGATGAAGACCGTTCGTGTGGCATTCGTGGGCCTTGGTATGCGCGGCCCGGGTGCTGTTGCCCGTTTCACCCACATCCCCGGTGTGGAGATTGTTGCCCTGTGTGACTACGAGGCCAAGCGTGCCGAGAAGTGCCAGAAGTACCTGCGCGAGGCCGGCCTTGCCCCCGCTGCCATTTACTCCGGCGCCAAGGGCTATGAAGAACTTTGCAAGCGCGATGACATCGACCTTGTGTACGTTGCCACTGACTGGGACCACCACTTCCCCGTGGCACAGTGCGCTCTGAAGAATGGCAAGCACACCGCCATCGAAGTGCCCAGCGCCATGAACCTCCAGCAGTGCTGGGAGCTCATCGACCTTTCTGAGCAGACCCGCAAGCACTGCATGATTCTGGAGAACTGCTGCTACGACTGGTTCGAGCTCGATGCCCTCAACATGGCCCAGAAGGGTATTCTGGGTGAAGTGCTCTACGCCAAGGGCGCCTACATTCACAACCTTGACCCGTTCTGGAACTCCTACTGGACCAACCCCGAGAACGACCCCGAGAAGCTGGCCTGGCGTCTCAAGTACAACAAGGAGAACCGCGGCGACGTGTACGCCACCCACGGTCTCGGCCCGGTGGCCCAGGTGATGAATATTCACCGTGGCGACCGCTTCACCACCCTCGTGGCCATGGACACCAAGTCCGTGCACGGCCGTGAGCTCGTGGAGAAGAAGACCGGCAAGCCCTGCCCGGAATTCCGCAACGGCGACCACACCACCACCCTCATGCGCACCGCCAATGGCAAGGTCGTGGAGATTCAGCACAACGTGATGAACCCGCAGCCCTACAACCGCCTGTTCCAGCTGACCGGCACCCGCGGTTTCGCCAACAAGTACCCCATCGAGGGCTTTGTGCTCGAGGGCGACCACATGAAGGGCGCTGAGGGCGCTCCCGACCTCGAGGACCTCGACTCCCACTCCTTCATGAGCGAAGAGAACATGAAGAAGCTGCGCGAGACCTACCGCCACCCCATCATCAAGAAGTATGGCGAGATGGCAGAGAAGGTGGGCGGCCACGGCGGCATGGACTTCTTCATGGACGTGCGCATGGTATACTGCCTGCAGAACGGTCTTCCCCTGGATATGGACGTGTATGACCTGGCTGAATGGTGCAGCCTTGCTGAGCTCGGCTCCATCTCCATGGACAACAACAACTGCTCCGTGTCTTTCCCCGACTTCACCCGCGGTTACTGGAACCTGGTGGACGGCTACAAGCATGCCTGGGCTTCCCCGGCTGATGAAGCTGCCACCGAGGCTGCTGCCGAGGCATACACCGAGGCTCAGAAGATTGCTGTGAAGAAGCTGAACCTCTGGGCACTGTATGATGCCGCCCAGGCTGGCGACTCCGCTGCCAAGGCTGCCTACGAGGCCGCTGCCTCCCAGCTCGACGCTGAAATCGTGACCGCTGAGAAGGCTACCGCCGCCGCCAAGGCTGCTGCCGAGAAAGCCTACACCGAGGCTTACGAAGCTGTGGAAGCTGCTCAGAAGTAAGATTCTGCTGATAAACGCTGATTTTATCCCTCCGCCGGGATGCCTCTCCAACCGGGCATCCCGGCGATTTTTTATTCCGCTTGCTGTAATCTTACATCCAATGGTTTACGAGCCGAGCGGAAAAATCGGGAGTGTCACTCCCGATTTTTCCGCCCTGTCACTCCCGATTTTTCTCTTGACTTATCAAAGCAAGTGAGAGAGAATGAGTTCGAGATGGGAAACGAACGCATATATTATCCGCGAACCGCTGCTGCCAAGGTGAAATATCTGGCGGCGCATTATCCCTGTGTCCTGGTGATAGGAGCTCGTCAGGTGGGCAAGTCAACCTTGCTGCATGCTCTGCATCCGGAGGGGATGGAGCATGTGACACTGGATGACTACACCCTGGCGGCGCAGGCGCGGAGGGATCCCATAGGTTTTTTACAGGAACACCCGGCCCCGCTTTTCATTGATGAGGTCCAGTATGCCCCGGAGCTGCTGCGCGCTATCAAGCTCAGGGTGGATGCAGAGCAACGCAATGGAATGTACTGGCTGACCGGGTCACAGCAGTTCCATCTTATGGAGGGAGTCAGTGAAACCCTGGCCGGGCGAGTCGGAATTCTGGACCTGTACAGCATGTCCCAGCGGGAGCTCTCAGGCATGGGGGAGGTGGCGCCAGTATTCACGCCGGAGGCATTGTCTGATTATGCCGCCAACGCAAGCGGGTGCGGTATACATGAACTTTATGCCCGCATCTGGCGGGGCGGATACCCGGCCCTGCGGCGGGATCCGGAGCTGGAACCGGAAACCTTCTTTGACTCGTACATGCGCACCTTTTTGGAACGGGATGTTAACCAGCTTTCCCAGGTGGGGGACCGGGCGGCATTTATTAAGCTGATGCGTTCTGCTGCACTTCGTACGGGGCAGCAGCTTGTGTATGCTGACCTGGCTCGCGATGCTGAAGTATCGCCCAAAACAGCGAAAGCCTGGATGTCGATTCTGGAAACAACGGGAATAATTTCTCTACTGCAACCCTACTCAGCCAACGCCATCAAGAGCCTGACCAAGACCCCTAAGCTGTATTTCATGGATACCGGCTTATGCGCATGGCTGGCCGGCTGGCAGAGTCCGCGTTCGCTCATGCAGGGCCCCATGGCCGGGGCCATTCTGGAAACCTGGGTATATGGCCAGCTCATCCGCAGCTTCAGCCATAATGGCAAACGCCCGCAGCTTTATTTCTTCAGAGATGCCAAAGGCACCGCAGAGGTAGATTTCGTTCTGGTTCAGGACGGTGTCATCTACCCCATGGAGGTCAAGCGCAGCAGCAGCCCCGATGCCGCCGACCTGCGGCATGCAGCCAAAATACCCACCGGCATGTTTACCCTCCACCCCGGTATCGTATTCTGCACGGCGGAAAAAATCTACACACTCGACAATGGGGCCAAGGCATTTCCCATTTCGCAGCTTTAATGCACATGCCTGCCTGCCGCTGCCAATGGGTGAACCTGAAGAACCCGCTCTACATCCGCTATCACGATGAAGAGTGGGGCCGTCCCTCGCGGGATGATGCCTACCTCTACGAAATGCTCCTGCTGGAGATGTTTGTGGCCGGGCTTTCCTGGGAATGCGTGCTCAACAAGCGCGAGGCCTTCCGCGCCGCCTTTGCCGGTTTCAATCCGCAGGCCGTGGCTGCCTTTGGCGAGGCTGAGGTTGCCTCGCTGCTGCAGAATCCCGGCATCATCCGCCACCGCGGCAAGATACAGGCCGCCATAGCCAACACCCGCATTTTCCTGCAGATTCAGGCGGAGCAGGGCAGCTTTGCCGCCTATGCCTGGGGTTTTACCGGAAACAACGTGGTGCGCGAGCCGTATACCCAGCGCACCACCTCGCCGCTCTCCGACTCCCTCTCCCGCGACCTCCGCCGCCGCGGTATGCGCTTCTTCGGCTCCACCACCGCCTATTCCTGGCTCCAGGCCGTGGGCATCATCAG
>JAFNWZ010000253.1 GCA_017379255.1 Akkermansia sp.
AGATACCATCGTGTGGACTATCTTTACCGGGCTGGGCCCACGCCTGCCTCGTGTCTATACCACCTGAAAAATTACAAAAAACTTAAGAAAAATTCATTTTTTTGCTTGACGAGACCTCAATCTTTCTGTATACTCAGCCCCGCAAGCAAGCTTCGGCGGGATAGCCAAGTGGCCTAAGGCATCGGTTTGCAAAACCGACATTCGTGGGTTCAAATCCCACTCCCGCCTCTCTCAGAAAAAGCAGCAACTGAACAGTTGCTGCTTTTTTTACGGCTTGCAATGAAGCCTGGGAAATGGTAGAGTATCCGCACATACCACGCCATGGAAAACATTCTGGAAATATCGAAATTGAGCATGCACTTTCCTGTGCGTGGCGGTGTTTTCCGAAGCAGGCAAGGCACACTCAAGGCGGTGGATGATGTCACGCTGCACCTCAAGCGCGGAGAAACCCTCGGGCTGGTGGGCGAAAGCGGCTGCGGCAAAAGCACCATCGGCCGCTGTATTGTGCGGCTTCTGGAGCCCACGGCAGGCTCCATTCACCTGCTGGGGAAAAATATCACCCACCGCTCCCAATGGCGCATGCGCAAGTTGCGCCGCAAGGTGCAGATGGTATTCCAGGATCCGGCGGGCTCACTGAATCCGCGCATGACGGTGCGCCACCTGATTGCCGAGCCGCTGGAAATTCACAACATGGGCACGCGCTCCAGCCGCAAACGCCGGGTGGCAGAGCTGCTCGACATGGTGGGTCTGCCCTCCACCGCGCTGGAAAAGTTCCCGCATGAATTCTCCGGCGGGCAGAAACAGCGCATCGGCATTGCCCGGGCACTGGCCATGGATCCCATGCTGCTTGTGCTGGATGAACCTGTAAGCGCACTGGATGTCTCGGTGCAAAGCCAGGTGCTGAATCTGCTGCTCACGCTGCAGCAGGAGCTGAATCTTTCATACCTCTTCATCTCGCACGATTTATCTGTGGTGCGGCACATATCAGACCGCGTAGCGGTAATGTATATGGGCAAAATTGTAGAAATGGCGGATGCAGATGTGCTGTATGACCGTCCGGCCCATGCCTACACCCGCGCCCTGCTCTCGGCCATTCCCACGCCAGACCCCACCCAGCGCCAGCGCACGCCTATTCTGCCGGGGGATGTCCCCTCCCCCATTGACCCACCACCCGGCAGTGCTTTCGGCCGCCGCATCAACCACCCATACCTGGAAGCAACCATGGGCATGGACCTGACACCGCGCGAGCTGGAGCCCGGCCACTGGGTGGCACCCGACCCCTGTGCCGTATCGCTCTCTGATATGCAGCGGCTCGGAGTAGATATTTACCAGTAATTCCACATTCATGAGAACTTTACGCATCGGCACACGCGGCAGCGAGCTTGCCCTCGTTCAGACTCGCCAGGCTATTGCAATACTTCAGGCTGCCCATCCCGGGCTGCAGTGCGAAATATGCATCATTTCCACCGCAGGAGACCAACGCACCGATATTCCGCTGCACCAGGTGAATGCCGCCACCGGCACCGGTGACAAGGGGGTGTTCATTGCGGCGATTGAGGAAGCGTTGGCGGCGGGTGAGGTGGATTGCGCCGTGCACAGTCTCAAGGATATGCCGGGGGTGCTTGATTCGCGATTTGTGCTGGCTGCGGTGCTGCCGCGCGAGGAGATTCAGGATGTGCTGGTGGCCAAAAGGGACGCCGACATGGAACACCCGGTGATTGCGACAGGCAGCGTGCGCCGCAGTTTCCTGGTGCAGACATACTGGCAAGGCAAGGCCAGCACCGTGCCGGTGCGCGGCAATGTGGCCACCCGCCTGCGCAAGCTGGCTGGGAATGAAGCTGTTTCCGCCACTTTGCTGGCGCGCGCCGGATTGAACCGCCTGGGCTATGACCGCAACGCCTTTGAGGTGGAAGGCGTGCCGATGCAGGTGATTGGCCTGCCGGTGGGTGATTTCCCCCCCGCTCTGGGTCAGGGGGCCATTGCGCTGGAATGCCGCCGGGATGATGCCGAAGTGCAGCAGATGCTGACCCGGGTGAACCATGAGGCGACCTACCGCTGCATTTCCTGCGAACGCGAGTTCCTGAACCTGCTGCAGGCAGATTGCTCTGTGCCGGTGGGTGGGTATGCCAGAATCAACGATGACGGAACGCTCACACTGCATGTGGTGCATTACGCCCCCACCGGGCAACGCACGGTGCTGCAGCAGACGGGCAGCTGCCCCGAATCCGTGGCAGCCGCCCTGCATGCTGAGCTATTGGACGCGCTTAAAAACTAAGCCGGTAGCCCACGGTGCCGTTGACTTCGGATTCATCAAACCGGCAATCGTAGCTGCAATCCATGAAAAGAGAACCGCTTGATTCACCAATGGGGATGGTGATGCCTATCCCCATTTCCAGTCCCAGTCTGTGATTTTCCGCAGAGCGCACGCGACCGCTGCGCTCAGGCAGTGCCAGCAAGCTGCTGTTGGCATGGCTGCGGATATCTCCGGCATCTGCTTTCACCAGGAAACGCGTATACACGGGGCAAGAGCGGTTGTACACGCTTTCAAAAGCGCTGGTATATACACGCAGGCCCAAGCCGAAGGTGACCACATCCATATCCTGCTTACTGAAACGGAGGGCGGCGTCTGAGCCATGCTCGCGGTAAGCATCAATTCCGGCGTGGCGGTAGCTGATGTTGAACACAGGCTGCATGAGCGCGGGAGACACCGTATGCAGGGGGATGTCGTACCCCAGTTCATACAGAAGTCCAGCCCCCATACCGGAGGTGTCCCCCTTGGTATGGTAACTACCTGAGCCATAAGTAACATGACGTTCCAAGTGCAGATCAGACCAACCCAGTGCAGCTATCCATGTGTGCTTCCAGCGGCGGTGGTTGTACTTACCAAAGAGCGTCAGGTAATAGCTGTCCATATTGCCGGAGGCGTGGTCGGGGCTTCGTCCATCGAAATCGCCATACATGGCAGTAATGGCAAGACCTGCGGTAAATGAGCGCGAGAAATCCATATCCGCCCCAAGGGTGACGCCCCAGCTGCTCAGTGAATAGCCAGAATCGGTGCCGTCGGCCTGTAATTCCCGATGGTCCCCCTCTGCTGCCACCCAGGCATTGAAATACGGCTGTCCGTCGTATTCATATCCGGGAGCAAGTCCCATTTCAATGGTGCGGTTGCGAATGGATTTCAGCTGGCGCTCCATATCACCTGATACTGCATCGGCCAGCACTGCAGCCCCCGCCCCTGCTGCAGCGGCCATGAGTTCATCTGCACCGGCAACATCTCCGGAATCAAGCATCTGGTCTATACCATCTGCCAGGGCAGATAAATCCGGCGAATCAACAAGCACCCCGGCGGGGAGATTCCAGAGCAAAACCGCACCGGTGCGGGCATTGGGAGAAGCGGCAGCCGCGGCATAGGGATTGTAATTGCTCATCACGGTGTTGAGCAGCAGATATCCATCCTGCACGCTGAGCCAGGCAGATTCAATTCCGCGGAACGCAGCACCGCCCGCGAGTGTCACCATGGCCCGGGTATCCGCCCCCAGCTCCGCACTCTGCACTGTTCCCAGCACAAGGGTACCATCTGCGCGCAGCTGCACTGGCAAAGGGCTTGTAGAGCGCAACGTGAGGTTTGCATCTTCCGCCACGACCAGCCCGCCAAGGTTCAGAACCTGATTATCGGCATCTGTATTCCACACCAGGGTTGTGCTGGAGCCCGCATTCAGCCCCAGTGTTCCCAGCGTGAGCACGGCGTTGGTGTTATCAGCCCCCTGCTGCTGCAGAGTCAGGCTTCCCTGGTTCTGCAAGCTCCAGGCGGCAGTACCCTGCACCTGATTGAGCGTAAATTGGCCACTGCCGGCGGCAATGAGCAGAGTGGATGGCTCATCTCCGGCAAGGCTGCCGCTGAAGGTGGAATTCTGCACATTGGACACAGTAAAGGTATCCCCCACGGCCTGCAGGCTGCCGCTGCCACTCAACGCTCCCACACGGCCACGCCCCGGCAACGCACCGTTCAACACCAATTCCCCATTCCCGCTCAGATTGCCCGTGAATGCAAGCGAATCGGCCGCAATTTCCAGCGAGCTCCCGGCGGCCAGTTCCATGGCCGCATTTCCCAGTAGACGCTGCACCACACTCCCCTGCCCGGTAAGCCTCAGCAGGCCTTCGTCCAGTTCCAGCCAGGGAGTGGTCAGCACTCCGCCAAGACTTAACGAGCCGCTGCCAGTCTTGACCAGCTGCACCGCAGAACCAGCCGTAACAGAACCACTGAAAAGAGTGTTGGCAGTGTTGATTTCGGCCTCCTCATCCGGAGTAAGGCTGCTGTCAACCTCTCCCAGCACCTCATTATTGAGCAGTACGCGCACAATGCCCGAAGCTTCATCCGTATTGCTTACAGAGAAATCACCCGTACCCAGCAGGTTATTAACCCAGGCCGCCTGCGTATCATCTCCAGCCAGCTGCAGCGAAAGCGTGTAGCCAGAGTCAACGTATGCCGCCTTATAATCCTGAAGGCGGGAGTACGAGGTAACCGTGGGATAATCTCCATTCTCTGCAACCATGTACACATCCACCACCGCGCCCTCCAGCACGATGTTACCGCCTTCCACCCCCAGCACCACCAGCCCCAGCGCTTCCGGAGTGGTGGCACTATTCGTAAACAAGCTGGCAGCCGTTACGCCGTTCTGCAACACAATATCGGAATTACTTATATGTAAGTACACCGCCTGACGCTGACCTTGCAGTATCGTCTTGACGGCCTCGGTGTCTAAATACACATCGGCAGAATCATTGATTACCAATGAGCCGTCCCGCTGCACCAGCATGGTTTGTTTTCCTTGCGCCGGCACAGCCTCGCCCCCTACATTGGCAGCACCAAGACTGAGAGACAAGGAGGTTGCCCCGCCATTTCCGCCAATGCTTAAATCACCATTCAGCCCGCGGAGCTGCCCGGCGGTGTCTATACTGACATTCTGCAGCAAATCAGCAGCAGTACCAGCCATATCCACACTGGCGCCCGCCGCCACAGAAGCCTCCAGTCCCCCCGCCACAGCAGTAAGCGGCTGCGCCAGTGCACCATTAACCAGAGTAAACATCCCCGCCCCCTGCTGTATTGCACCGGCCCATGTACCTGGTGTTGTTGCGGACCCCAGCTGCACTTCACACCCGGCATCAATAATCAGGCGTCCGGTGCTCGTATTCTGCCCCGTCAGCGTCAGTGTACCAGTCCCGCGTTGCCTGAGGTTGGCCGCCCCTGTCACGTTGCCACTCAAGGTAGTGGGGGCACTGTACCAGAGCACGTAATTCATATTGCCGCCAACAGCGTTCAAATTCGCCTGGACCAGGCCGGAACCAGCCACATTCTCCCCCCCGAGCTGCCAGCTTACAGCCGAATTGCCCGGGTGTGTAAACATTCCGTTGCCGTGAGAATATGCCTGTCAAGGAGTATTTCC
>JAFNWZ010000254.1 GCA_017379255.1 Akkermansia sp.
GGCGGGGACTGGTTGCGGTTGCCCGAGCCGGAGGCAATGACCTCCCCCGCCTGAACAGGAGCAGAAGAGCGGGAAGCAAGGGAAGGAACGGGAGCGATTTCGCCAGCAGGGGCGAACCAGCGGATATAATCTGGAGTAGTTGTAGACATAATAATCAACGCGGCATCTGCCGCATCCGTATGAATAGCACCCAGCCGGAAGAAGCACAATAAAAATACACAACCCGGTTGCGCTTTCCGCACGGAAAGCACAACCGGACGATGCGGTAAAGAGCCCGACAGGAATCTGATTTATATCGGGCTCAGATTCCCCTGGAACACGGATGATATCAGAAGACGGAGCAGCTGCGTTGATTTTTGAGCCCGAGGATTCCGTTTCCGCTTGCTTTCAGACCAAATACCAAGTAAAATGGGAGCGTGAACGGAATCGACTTGCAGGAAGCGGCCCGCCGCGCCTACCGTGCCATGGTCATGGCGCGAGCATTTGACACCAAGATATCCGCCCTCTACAAAGCCGGCAAGATTTTCGGCGGTGTATTCCTGGGGCGCGGTCACGAGGCCATCGGCGCCTGCGAAGCCGTGTTTCTGAAGCGGGGGGAGGATGTGTACAACCCCTTTATCCGCGAGCAAGCAGGCCGCTGCGCCTGGGGAGACAGCGTGCTGGACAGCGCGCAGTCCTACCTGGGCAGCGCCAGCGGCCGCATGCGCGGGCGTGACAGCAACGTGCACTGGGGCTACCCGGAACACGGCAACCCGGTTCCCATCTCGCACCTGGGGGCCATGGTTTCTGTGGTGGCGGGCATGATGCTGGCCAAGCGGTTCAAAGGCGAGACCGAACGCGTGGGTGTGGCCTGCATCGGCGACGGCACCACCTCCGTGGGTGCCACGCATGAAGCCGTGAACCTCATTGCCGTGGAGAAGCTGCCCGTCGTCATCGTGGTGACCAACAACCAGTTTGCCTACTCCACCCCCAACAGCCAGGAATTTGCCGCCAGCCTCATGGACCGCGGCCGGGGCTACGGCCTCACCTGCCACGAATGCGACGGCACTGATTTCATGGAGACACTACGCACCATGCAGCGCGCCATTGCCGCAGCCCGCGCCGGGGAAGGCCCGCAGTGGGTGGTGGCCAACACGCTGCGCATGTGCGGCCACGGCGAGCACGACGATGCCGCCTACATCCCCGCCGAAGTGAAGGCCGCCTATGCCGACCGCGACCCGCTGGCGGTGGCACGCCGCCAGATGCTGGAAACCGGGTGGCTGACGGAGGAAGAAGCCACCGCCTGGGATGACGAATGCCGCGATGAAGTGCAGCGCCTGGTGGCGCAGGCACAGCGCGAAGCCGCCCCCGATCCCGCCACCGAAGACTGGTGCGCCACCGCCTGGAAACCTGAATACTGACGCCCACCCACGATCATGAGTGTAACCTACATTGATGCCATTCACCAGGCGCTGGATGAACTGCTGGCCGAAGACCCGGATGTTTTCCTGCTGGGCGAGGACATTGCCGGCACCTTCGGCGGCGCATTCAAGGCCACCAAGGGACTGGATGCCAAATACCCCGGCCGCGTGCTCAACGCCCCCATTGCCGAGGATGCCATTGCCGGCGTGGGCATGGGTGCTGCCCTGGGCGGCATGAAACCGATTGTGGAAATGCAGTTCGCCGATTTCGGCACACTGGCGCTCAACCAGGCCGGCAACAACGCCGGGGCCCATTTCTACCGTACCGGCATTCCCGTGAACCTCACCTTCCGCATGCCCTGCGGCGGCACCCCCGGCGGCGGCCCGTACCACAGCCAGAGTCTGGAAGCCCTCTTTGCACACTACCCAGGGCTGCATGTCTTTACCCCCGCCACGGTGGCCGATGCCTACTACATGCTCAAGCAGGCGGTGCAGATTCCTGACCCGGTTATTTTCCTGGAGCACAAGTTCCTCTACCGCTGGCTGAAAGCGGAAACCTGGGCCGACCCCAACCCGCTCCCCATCGGCCAGGCCCGCATTGCCCGCCCCGGGCAGCATGCCACGGTGGTGGCGTTCTCAGCCATGGTGCCGGAGGCCCTGCGCGCCGCCGATGAGCTGGCCGCCACCAGCGGCTACGAGCTGGAAGTGGTCGACCTGCGCAGCGTGAAACCGCTGGATATCGACACCATCCTCGATTCAGTGGCCCGCACCGCCCGTCTGCTGGTGGTGAGCGAAGATTTCCCCTGGGGTGGCGTGGCGGCCGAAGTGGTGGCACAGGTCACCGCGCAGGGATTCCACCTGCTGGATGCCCCGCCCCTGCGCCTGAGCGCCCACGACACCCCGATTCCCGCCCACCCGGAGCTGTGGAAAGCACACCGCCCCGGCGCAGCAGCCATTGCCGAGGCCGCCCGCTATCTGATCACCCTTTAAAAAATCCCCTTTCACCTGACCATGCCGAAAGTTCCTATTCTGATGCCCCAGCTGGGCGAATCCATAGCCGAAGCCACCATCATGCAAGTGCTGGTGAAACCCGGCGACACCGTGCAGGCCGACCAGGAGGTCTTTGAGGTGGAAACCAACAAGGCCGTCATGGGCGTGACCACCGTGTGCGGAGGCACCATCGTCTCGCTGGATGTCAGCGCCGGCGAAACCGTTCCCGTGGGAGCCGTCATGGGCATCATCGAAGCCACAGAGGAAGAAATCGAACGCTCCGGCGCCACCCCGCTGGATGAGAATGCCGCCCCCGCCCCGGCCGCCTCCAGCACAGAAAAATCCACCGCACAGGACGGCGCCCACTTCCGCACCGAGGGCGAATTCCGCGAAGGCATGCCCGGTGGCGGCAGACGCAAACCTCTTGGCGAAGGCGGGCGCGGCCTGCCCGTGCCCGTTATCCAGCGCGGCTCGCGCTTCCTTTCCCCGCGCATCCGCGCCCGCATGGATGAAATCGGCATCACCGAGGCAGATATGGCCTACGTCATCGGCACCGGGCCAAACGGCCGCATCACCATCGATGACTTTGAGAAATTCATCAACTATGTGGACGGCTGGCCCTCGCACCCGGCCTCGCCCATGCGACGCAGCGTGGCCAGCAGCATGCAGCGCACCTGGCGCCGCCCCATTGCCAGCTGCGGCCGCCCCATCTTCATGGCGCCCATCATCCTGCACCGCAAGAAGCACCCGCGCAAACCCGGCGTGACCCTCTACTTCCTGCGGGCGCTGGCACTGGCCCTGGCAGAGTTCCCGGAATGCGCCGGTTACATGGTGGGCGGACGCATCCTGACCCCGCGCCGCATTGACCTGGGCATTGCCGTGCAGGTGGCAGATGGTGTGATGGTGCCGGTGCTGCGCAATGTGAACGAGCGCACGCTCGATGACCTGGTGGATGAATACAACAAGGTGGTTGCCCAGGCGCGCGACCGCAAGCTCGACCCCGCCTACCAGGGCGGCGGCATTGCCACGGTGTCCAATTTCGGTGGTTTCGGCCTCACCCACGCCACCCCCATGCCCCTGCCCAGCGAAAGCCTGATTCTGGGTGTGGGCTCTGTGCAGAAAGTGCCGGTGTGGAGCGATGAGGTGGAATGTTTCCTGCCGGTGGAACAGGCGCAGATTGTGGCATCCTTCGACCACCGTGTGGTGGACGGCGGCGATGTGGGCCGCCTGATGCTCCGCATTGCCCATTACCTGGAACACCCGGAATTCCTGTAACGATGAATACCTCCCCGCAGCAGATGGTGCTGGGCGTCATCGCCGGCGCCGGTGAGTTCCCCCGCATGGTGATTGAAGGTGCGCACCGCGCAGGCGTGCGCGTAGTGGTGGCCGGCATGCGCGGAGCTGTGGGGCGGGAGATTCCCTCGCTGAGCGATGCGTACAAGGGATTCCGCGTGGGCGCCATTGAAGCCCCCGCCAACTTCTTCCGCGAGCAGGGGGTAACCCATATCATGCTCACCGGGCAGATCAAGCCCGCCTGCATCTACACCATGTGGCCCGATGCCACCGCCCGCCGCCTGCTGGGCCAGCTCGACCGCCGCAACGCCCACACCATCTTTACTGCCGCCTGCGATTTCATCGAGTCCCACGGCATGGAGGTGCTGCCCTCCACCACCTTCATGGAAGACCACCTGCCCGCCCCCGGACATCTGGCCGGGCCTGCCCCCACGGCCGGACAGCTGGAGGAAGCCCGCTTCGGCCTCTCCCGGGCCCGCGAAATCGCCCGCCTCGACATTGGCCAGAGCATCATCGTGCACGGCAGGACCGTGGTCTGCGTAGAAGCCTACAAAGGCACCAATGAATGCCTGCACGCCGGCGGCCACCGCCCACATGGGGTCACGCTCTGCAAAGTGACCAAACCCGGGCATGATATGCGCTTCGATGTGCCCTGCATCGGCACGGGCACCATTCGCAATGCCATCAAGGCCAATGTAAACCACATCGTCTTTGAAGCGCACCGCACCATCCTTTTCCAGCGGGATGAAGTCATCCGCCAGTGCAACGCGCACGGCATCACGCTGCATGCCATGGAAGTCCCCCTGCCGGAGCAGGAGGGCAAAGACCCCGGCCACATTGCCACCGATGCCGCCCACGCCGCTGCCATGGCGGCAGAAATCGAGGCGCTGGGCATCGGCTGCTGTGCCGTGGTATGCGATGGTGTGGTGATTGCAGTGGATGATGCCGATGGCCCGCTCAAATGCATACGACGCGCAGCGGCCTATATGAAACGGCTGCGCTTTGCACGCCTCATCAACTGGCTGTGCCGCGTGCTGCTGGGCCGCCCCGGTGCACCGCCAGCTCCCATGGTACTGGCCAGCACGCGCCCCCTCACAGCCGGGGAAGAACTTGCCGCCAGACGCGCCGGCATCCACTACGTCCGGGCATAAGCCCGGATATCGTCTTGCCGGAACGGCAAGATATCGTCCAGCGCAGCCGGATATCGTCCAGCCCCGCAGGGGCTGGATATCGTTTCCTATGGATTCTGCATTGAAGAAAAGCGGAGATAGGGAAACTTATTGCGGAGGAAATGAGAAACTGCTATCATCCCAATACTATGAAACCCCATCCACTGGCTGAACAAAGTCTTGATTTTGCCGTTGAAGTAGTCCGTTTCTGTGACAGCATTGAACGAAACGCCGTACTGAAAAACCAGTTGTTAAGATCGGCTACCAGTATAGGAGCAAATATTCATGAGGGGGTATATGCCTCCAGCGGTGGCGATTTTGTAAACAAGTATCAGATCGCTTTAAAGGAATGTTTCGAAACAGAATACTGGCTGCAGATATTGCAGAGAGGCGGTATTGCTGAGGCTAAAGCCGTATCTTCCTTGGTACATCTCTGTGGTAATATCAGGCGCATGTTGATTGCGTCCATTAAGACTGCAAAGAAAGTGTAATTGCTTCCCATTTGGCGCGGGTTCGTTTTTCCGTAAAGAACATAGGAAACGATATCCAGCCCCTGCGGGGCTGGACGATATCCGGCTGCGCCCGGACGATATCTTGCGCTGCGCGCAAGACGATATCCATCGCTGCGCCCGGGCCTCAGGCAAACGACTCAAAAAAACCACCGCCGAGTAGTTTTTCACCCCGCAGGGCGTCGGGCTCATAAAATGCGCAGACCTGGCCGAGTGCCAGAGCGCGCACGGGGGTATCAAAATCGAGCTGCACTTTACCATTCCCCAGGTGAGTGCATGTAGCGGGCACAGCGGCTGCGCGGTAACGCGGCTGGGCCATTACCCGCTCCGGCAGGGGAGCCAGGGTATTGGCAATGCTGCCGACAATGGCGCGGCGGGTATAGAGGCCAGGGGTTTCCTGCCCCTCATAGCCCAGAATGAGCCGGTTGCGTTTTAAATCCTTGCCTACGACCACATAGGCCACGCCCTCGCGCGGGGAGGCCACGTGGTGACCCTTGCGCTGCCCCATGGTGAAAAGGTGCAGGCCATCGTGCCGGCCAAGCTTGCGGCCGTTGAGGTCCACGATATCGCCAGGATTATCCGGCAGGTAGTGGCGCAGGAAATCGCTCATCTTGACCTGGCCGATGAAGCAGATTCCCTGGGAGTCCTTCTTCTCTGCATTCGGCAGGCTGAAACGGCGGGCAATCTCGCGCACCTGGGGTTTGGTGATGCCCCCCACGGGGAAAACCGCATGCGCCACCTGCTCCGGCCGCATAAGGGCCAGGAAGTAGGACTGGTCTTTATTTTCATCCGCCCCGCGCAGAATGTAGCTTCCCTCACCGGGCACATCGAGCCGCTGGGCGTAATGCCCGGTGGCCACGCCGGTGAACCCCTGCTCCAGCGCGTAGTCCAGCAGCACGCCGAACTTCATCTCGCGGTTGCAGAGCACATCCGGATTCGGAGTGGAGCCGTTGCGGTATCCCTCAATCAGGTAATGGACAATGCGCTGGCGGTATTGCTCAATGAGGTCAACCACGCGGAACTCTATACCAAGCTTGCGGCAGACCCCCAGGGCATCTTCAATATCCCGCTCCCAGGGGCATTCGCCGGGGATATTTTCCTCATTGACCCAGTTTTTCATGTAGGCAGCCACCACCTCATGCCCCTGCTCTACCAGCAAAGCAGCAGCGGCGGCGCTGTCAACTCCGCCACTAAGGGCTGTAAGAATGCGGGCCATGGGGGCGTCTGAACCGATCCGGACAAGAGAGGGTTACTCCTTCTCCTCATCCTTGACAGGAGAAGGAGGCAGGGGAGACTCCGGCTTCACAACGCCCTGGCGTGCAAGACCATTGAGCATGCCCTGCAGGGCCTGCACAATGAAACCGCTGCGGTCAATGCGGTTGTAACGGCAGAGGATTTCCATCTCTTCGAGCAGGTCATCCGGGCAACGGAACGATATCGTACGAGTATTCATAGTTTTCTGCGGGTTATGCTAGCAGATGCAGCGGTGTATTTCAAGGGCAATCTTGCGGCAGCACCTATCTCTCCGCCCAATCCACCTCGATTTTTTCCACCTGCCCCTGCTTGTTCTCATAAAGTACGTAACCGTTTTCCACGCCGAAACGGTGCACCTCCATGGTCACCTTCACATCAAAACAGCAGTAGCGCGCAATATCCAGCACTTTCTGCACATCCCCCGTCTTTTCATATTCGGCCCACCATTTGAGCGCATCCGTTCCCTCGGCCGTCTTGGAATTACCACCCAGCGTTACTTTTGCCACAGAATCCAGCTTGAGGCGGTGCCCCAGACGCGAGGTCAGATCAGAACAGAGGTCGAGATTATGGGTCACATCGGCCACGGTCCAGAAAGTAAAGGCCTGCAGCACGCCGTAGTCAAAGTTCACATGGTTGTAGCCCACCACCAGGTCTGCCATGCGCAGTTCCTCAATCAGCTCTTCCATGCGGTCCTCGGTGTAGATGTGGTATGCATTATCACGGGTGGAGAACGTAACCGCCACAGAGACGCCCATTTTTGCAGTCTCATGCCAGCCGCCTACCTCGGCAGCAGAGCGGCGGGTTTCCAGATCAAAGTAGACAATGTTTTTCATAACTGACCCTCCGGCAGAGTGCGCCGCAGCCCTTCGTAGAGCACAATGGCGATGGAAGTGGAAAGATTCAGCGAGCGGGCACGCACGCCCGGCATGGGGATGCGCAGGGCTGTTTCCGGGTGGGCCTCAATCCAGCGCTCCGGAAGGCCCTTGGACTCCGGGCCGAACACCAGGTAATCACCATCCTGCAGCGGCAGGGAGTCATCCCATATACTGTGCGTGGCTTTGGTGGAAAGATACCAGAAACGAGCCCCCGGTGCAGCAGCCGCCTCCAGTTCCTCCAACGAATCCCAGAGCTGCAGATCCACATGCTTCCAGTAATCCAGTCCGGTGCGGCGCACATGTTTTTCATCCAGACTGAACCCCAGCGGCTTGATGAGATGCAGGCGGGCATCCGTAGCCACGGCCAGGCGGCCGGCTGCGCCGGTATTGTGCGGAATCTCGGGATGAAAAAGAACGATGTGGAACATGTTTTACTTGGCACCCTTGCGGAACAGAACGGCCGGTATGGTGCGGAAGAACAGCTTGACGTCCAGCCAGAGGCTCCACTCGTCAATATAGCGGAGGTCTTTATTCACCATGTTATCGAAATCACCGTTGTCACTGCGGTCCTCAATCTGCCAGAAGCAGGTGAGCCCGGGTTTCACGCTCAGACGGCGGCGGTGTTCAATCCTGGGGAATGCCTCTGTCTCATACACGGGCAGGGGGCGCGGCCCCACGATGCTCATATCCCCGCTCAGGATATTGAGCAGCTGGGGAAGTTCATCAATGGAAGTCTTGCGGATGAAATGCCCGAACTTGAAGATGCGGGGGTCATTGGTCAGCTTGAAGATCGGCCCGTTCATCTCATTGCCGTACTTGGCCTTCACTTCCTCCAGACGCGCCTCGGCATCCACATACATGGAACGGAACTTCCACATGTGGAACACACGCCCATACACCCCGGAGCGACGCTGCCGGAAAAACACCGGCCCCTTGGGATCGCTCAGCTTGATACCCACAGCTGCCACCACCCAGAGCGGAGAAGAACACAGCAGGATAATCAGCGCCACAATGCGGTCCATCAGCGCCTTGATTGCACGCGACCACGAACAAACCGGCGTGGAGCACAGCACCAGCATGCGTGCATCGCCCACCTCATTGATATCGGCCCGCAGGCTTGTGCCCATGCGGTTACCCAATACCATATTCACGTCAATACCCTGCACTTCACACTGGTAAATAACATTCTCGAACACATGGTGCGCAGCCAGACCGCCGAATACATACAAGCCGTTCACGCTGTGCTCCTCAATGAGCTTCTGCACCAAGGCTTCATTACCTTCACCGGGCTCAATGCGACCCACAACATTGAAATTCCGGGTCCAATACTCCGGGAGGGAGGCCCAGCCCTTCTCCATCGCCTCTGCCGTGCCGGCCAGAATAATCTGGCGACGCAGTTCCTCTGCGCGGCTGGAATGCAGGTAATACCATCGCACCAGCAGATAACGCAGGAATACAACCAGCGATATTCCCAGCAGATTCACCAGCAGCAGCAGACTGTAGTAGGCCGAGGTCTCTTCCAGCGCCAGATAAAGCCCGATGCCGCAGAGATAGTACACCGCAAAGCTCAGAATCTGTTTCAATGCATTGCCGACACGCTGCAGGTTCCGCTTATGGTAAAAGCCCACATGGCGGAGAATAACCGGCACGGCAACCAGTGCAGCGCCCGCCAGGAACGGGGAGGCAGTCAAAAGATTAAGAAATTCCTGCGGCGTGTGCCCCTGCCCCTCCGCCACGGCATTTGTCACATACGGCGAACAACAGGCAAAAAGGCTCGCAAGAACAAAATCCACGCACGGATACAGGCAACGATGATAAAATTTACTTCTCCGGGTCATAAGCTCGGCGCGTATACTACCACCAATCAGCCCTCCTAACAAGCAAAATCCCGAAAATATCTTTTTACTTGAAAGGTAAAGTCATTTTTTGTAGTATACATTCCGTATGAACTTGCTTAAAAGCATGACGGCTATGATTGCAATGACCGGAGCCCTCGCCATGGGGCAGAATGCGTACACACCGCATCCGGACTGGGAGAACCCGCAGAACCTTTCACAAGGCCGCGAAGAAGCCCGCGCATTCTATGTACCGTTCGCCAATCGTGATGAAGCGTTGAAAGGCCACCGCAAGGATTCCTCACTTGTTCTTTCTCTCAACGGCAACTGGAAATTCCACTGGTCTCCCAGCCCGGAGACACGCCCCCTGGATTTCTACAAACCAGGGGCAGACATCAGCAACTGGGCTGAGATTGATGTGCCCAGCAACTGGCAGATGCGCGGCTACGGCACCCCCATCTACAGCAACCAGCGCTACACCTTTGTGCGAGACTGGCCGAGGGTCATGACCAAGCCCCGCAACAAGGACGAGGAGCGCTACACCACCCCCGCCACCGAGCCGAACGCCGTGGGCAGCTACCGCCGCGATATCGACCTGCCCGCCGACTGGAACGGCCGCGAGGTATTTATCCGCTTCGACGGCGTGGACTCTTTCTTCTACCTCTGGGTCAACGGCCACAAGGTCGGCTTCTCCAAGGACAGCCGCACCGCCGCTGTCTTTGACATCACCCCCTATGTACAGCCGGGCAAGAACGTGATTGCCGCCGAGGTGTACCGCTACAGTGACGGTTCCTACCTGGAGTGCCAGGACATGTGGCGTCTCTCCGGCATCTTCCGCGATGTGTACATGTACACCACCCCCAAGGTGCAGATCCGCGACTTCTTTGTGCACACCGATTTCGAAGGTGAGCCCGGCAAGAAGGACTACAGCCTGAGCAATCTCAGCATCGAGGTGAACGTGGACAACCGCAGCGAAGCCGCCGGTACCACC
>JAFNWZ010000255.1 GCA_017379255.1 Akkermansia sp.
CGCCGAAACATCCTCAATGAGCACACCCTCCGGGCTGGTGTAGGAAAGCAGCGCACCATCGGCCAGCGAAAAACGCCAGGCCGCGCCCGAAGACTCCTGCCAGCGCAAGGAAGCCGGAACTGAACCCTCCGCAGGCAGCAGTGAAGCCACCCCCAGTCCCGCCGTATCCACACCCACCGGGGCAATCGAACCATCGGTATAATACCGCAGAGCCACCACACGGTTGCCGCGCTGCACCTCCAGCCGGCAGCCGGGCTGCACCCCGTCCTCCGGCACCACCAGGCGCGCCGCCATAGGGTGGTTGAACAACAAAGCCGCCGGAGACGCCAGCGCAGCTGAAAGCTCCTTTGCCTGCAGCACCACCTTGCCACCCAGCGACGCACCCATGCCACGCAGCGCGCCCACATTGCAGGACCAGAAAAGCGAATCCTCCGTCACCGTAGCCGAAATCTCCGAACCGGCGGAAGAAGAACCAGCCACCGCCGCCCCGCTGCGCGCACCGTGCACACCGCCATCCATCGAACAGGTCGAACCACCGCAGCCGCAGGATTCTTCGTCCTTCACGCCGCCATCCTCCAGAGCCACCACGCGGTAGGAATACTCGCAGACCAGTTTATTGTTACTGGCATCGGCCATCTCGATATTCTCATAATGGAACTCCAGCACATGCTCGCCCGAAGCCACCACCGCCGAAGCCGTCTCCGCCGGCCAGGCAGGATGCCCGCCGTAGATACCGGCAGATTCACGGGAGCTGGTCATATCCAGAATGCGCTTGCCATCCACCGTGACAAAGCCCCAGTCCTCCACGCGGAAAGTGGCCGAGATACGCGCCAGGATAGGCCGCGGATTCCCCTGAGCATCCACCCCGGAGGGCACAGAAATGGGAATGGACACCTTATCCTGCAGGGCATGGGTAGGCGGAGACTGGTTGCGGTTGCCGGAACCAGAGGCAATGACCTCCCCCGCCTGAACAGGGGCAGCAGAGTGGGAAGCAAGGGAAGCAACAGGGGCGATTTCGCTCACGGGAGCGAACCAACGGGTGTAATCTGGAGTAGTTGTAGACATCATAATCAAAGCGGCACGCGCCGCATCCGTATGAATAACACCCGCCCGGAAGAAGCACAATAAAAATACACAACCCGGTTGCGCTTTCCGCACGGAAAGTATGACTGGGCTATGAGCGAAAAGAGTTCGGCATGTTGTTTTCTGGCCGGATGTGAGGAAAAAAATGAAAATTTTTCAGGATTTGGCTTGACGGGGCGTGGGAAAGAGTATATACTCCCGCCGTTCCAAGAACACAGGGCTATGGTGTAATTGGCAACACATCGGTTTCTGGCACCGCTATTCGGGGTTCGAGTCCCTGTAGCCCTACTCAAAAAGCTCACAACTTCCGGTTGTGAGCTTTTTTGTCTCATTCCGCGCATGAAAGATACCTTTACACAGGCGATACGGCTTGGCGTTTACATTCTCATCCTGGCTTTTGTGCTGGGCTGGGCAGATGTGGTGTTTTTTGCGCCGGGGCGGCAACCCGCCTGCGTGCAGGACAAGTTGCCGCGCGGGCGTATCTGCCCGGAGACGCTGGCCGCGCAGTATGGCGACCGTGTGGTGTGGGTGGATGCCCGCAGCCAGGCGGATTATGAGCTCAACCACCTCATGCTGGCAGATAACCGCATGTTCCCCATCCGCAAGGGGGCAGAAATGCAGCAGCAGATTGATGCCGCCATCGGCCGTATGCTGGAGGCGGCAGAGCAGGGGGAGTGCATCGTGGTGTTCTGCACGGCGGAGTGCACGGCTTCGGAGGAAATTGCCGATGAGCTGCGCGGGCTGGGTATCATTGAAGCCCCCATCTACACCCTGCACGGCGGTTGGGATTCGCTGAAGACCTCCGGCATGGCGGCGGATTGAGAAGCGTTGACATCTGAACCTTGCGGCAGGAATTTTCTTTTCATTTTGACTTACATAGTCCTTGCGGCGGGCAGGGGATTCAGGTAGAATAGCGGACGTGAGTTACCAGGTTTTTGCCAGAAAGTACCGTCCGCGCACCTTCAAGGATGTGCTGGGTCAGGATCATGTTGTGCGCACGCTCTGCAATGCGATTGAGCAGAAGCGCCTGGCGCATGCATATCTCTTTGTGGGTCCGCGTGGTACCGGCAAGACCTCCACGGCGCGTATCTTTGCCAAGGCGCTCAACTGCTCCGGCGGTCCCAAGGTGGATTTTGACCCGGATGAGGATGTGTGCCTGGAGATTGCCGAGGGCCGCAGCCTGGATGTGCTGGAAATCGACGGTGCTTCCAACCGCGGTATCGACAATATCCGCGATTTGCGCGACAATGTGCAGTTCACCCCCACCCGCGGGCAGTACCGCATCATCTACATTGACGAGGTGCACATGCTCACCAAGGAATCGTTCAATGCGCTGCTCAAGACGCTGGAGGAACCGCCCGCACACGTGATGTTCATCTTTGCTACCACCGAGCCGCACAAGATTCTGCCCACCATCCTTTCGCGCTGCCAGCGTTTCGATTTGCGCCCGATTCCGGCAGAAATCATTGCCAAGCACCTGGTGAACATTGCCGCGCAGGAAGGCGTGACGCTGAGCCTGCCGGCGGCTTTTGCCATTGCCCGCGTGGCCGATGGTGGCATGCGCGATGCGCAGTCCATGCTCGACCAGCTGGTTTCCTTCTGCGGCAACCAGATTGATGAGCAGGATGTGAATGATATTTTCGGTGTGACCAGCCGCGAGACGGTGGCGCGCTCCCTGGCGTATATTCTGGACCGCCAGTTGCCCAGCCTGCTGCACCTGGTGCATGAGCTTTCCGAAGCCGGGCGCGATATGGGACAGCTTCTTTCCGAGATTATGGGGGCTGTGCGCGAACTGCTTATCAGCAAGGTGGCTCCGCAGGAAGCCTCGCTTTCCCTGCCGGAGGAATGGCGCGCCCCGCTGGAGGAGCTGCTGGCCCGCACCCCGGCAGATAAGATTGTGCGCCTCATGGAGGTGCTCTCCAGCACCGAGGAACACATGCGCTGGAGCACCAATAAGCGTCTGCACCTGGAAATGGGTCTTATTCAGGCTGTGCATTCGCTGGCAGAGGCCAACATCAGCGATATTATCCGCGCGCTGAATGGCGCGCCGCTGCCGGAAACCCCGGTAGCTACCATTCCGCTGCCTGCTGTGCAACTGGCTGCCCCTGCGGCCCGGCCGGTGGCTCCTGCGCCTGCTCCCGCTCCGGTGCCGGTCTCTGAGCCTGTACCTGCACCCGCTCCGGTGGAGGAGCCCGCACCTGCTCCCATGCCTGCCGGGCTGGAGCCCATAGATGACGCGCCGCCCAGTTTTGCGCTTGACCCGGATCTGGAGGATGCTCCGCCGCCCGTGTTTGATGATGAGGCGCCGGCCATGTTTGCGGGCGATGGTGACTTCGGTGCCCCTGCTGCTGCCGGACCCATGACCCCTGAGGGCTGGGAGGCGCTGCTGACAACGCTGCGCGAGGTTTCGCCGCTGCAGGCAGGCACCGTGGGCAACACCATGTTTATTTCAGACGATGATGGCCTGGTGACCCTGGCCATTCACCCGGAGGATACGGATTCGCGCGATGCGCTGCTGGGAGAGACGCTCAGTGAGCTGATAGCGGAGCACGCCCCCCGTATCTGCGGGCACAGCATCACCCTGCGCCTGGTGACAGATGCCAGCGTGCCGCCGCCGGTGGTGGAAGAACCGCCTCCCCCCGCGCCGCTGCCTGTGCCTGCTCCTCGCCCGGCTGCTCCCAAGCCCAAGGCACCGGAAAAGAAACCCGCACCGGAGAAACCGGCTGCTCCTGAATCCCTGCGCCCCACAGAGGAGGAATTCTACCACGACCCGCTCGTGGAACTGGCGCTTAAGGAATTCCATGCAACCCTTATTAAATAACACACGCTGATACAACGATTATGAACTTGCAGAAACTCATGAAGCAGGCCCAGGCCATGCAGGCCAATATGGCCCAGGCCCAGGCACGTCTGGCAGAAAAGGAATTCACCGCTGAAACTGCCGGTGGCAAGATTAAGGCTACGGCTGATGGCACAGGCATGATTAAGGCACTGTGCATTGACCCCGCCGTGGTAGATCCGGATGATGCCGAGTTCCTGCAGAGCCTGGTGCTCAAAGCTGTGCAGGATGCCCTTACCGGCGCTAAGAATATGGCCGAGGCCGAGATGCGCAAGGTGACCGGTGGTCTGGGGTTCCCCATGTAAGCAGCAGCTACGGTAAATTTCCATGAACTGCCGTCGTCTTCCTTCTGCTGCCTTGCTGGCTGTGTTCGCCTCGGTGCTGAACGCAGAGCCGGTGCAGGTGGCTCTGTTGCCGGCCAAGATAGTGCCGGAACAGGCAGCTACCCTGCATCTGGAAAACGGCGTGGTATCCCACCTGGCAGACGCCTCGCAGCGCCAGCCTGCAGGCGCGGTGGTTGCTGTGTTGAATGAAGAGCGCACCGCGCAGGAACGCGAGGAGCTGGAGCTCAAGATTGCGCGCGAGAGCATGCGCCTGCGCGATGAATTGCGCAAGCTGGAGGTGCAGCGCCAGAAGGTGCAGTTCTACCTGAATCTCTCCCCGCGCGAGCGCCGCTATGCCAAGGGCATGGGGGCAGATGACCTGCCTCCCACCCCGGAATCCCTGCGCGATATTGATGAGCGCATTTCCCTGCTCAAGCGCGAGCAGGAGAGCTCCCCGCGCCTCATGAAGCAGGATTTTGAGCGTAACCACGCCAAGCTTACCCTTAAAATGCCCTTTGCCGGGCGCCTGCAGTATAATTTTCCGGTGCCGGAGGATTTGAGCCGTCCCTTTGAGTATGTGTCGCTGCCCGGGCGGCAGTTTGCCGCGGTGTGTGATGATTCGGCTTTCTATATCACCGTGGCGCTCACCCGCCCGGAGCTGATTAACCTGCCGGAGGAGAACTTCAGCGTATCCGTGTCGCTGCCGGAGGGCAAGCAGCTCTGTGGCACTTTTGCCTACCGTAAGCTGGAGCAGAATACCGGCGGCCGCGGCGATATGCTGGTCTATTATTTCAAAGTGCCCGAGGCAGATAGGGAAACGGCATTCAACCTGCTGGGCAGCAACGCGCAGGCACGTCTGGATTTTGAGGCAGGCGCCCATGCGCAGAAAGTAAGCAAGCTGGAGCTTGTGGCGCGCCCGGAAGCAGCTGAGTGCGAGAACTGGGAGCAACTGGTGCAGCGCCTCTACCCGGACCATGTGCTGATTCTGGTGGGTGAGCGCAACATCATCATCCGCCCCCGCAACCCCTGATTTTTCCACCTTACCCCCTCTCTGGTGTCATGGAGCTCATCTGCGACAACATTTCCTTTGCCTACAACCGCGAAGTGAAGGTTTTTGATGGCTTCTCCCATGTGTTCAAGCCCGGTATCACCGTGCTGAAGGGGTATTCCGGCTCTGGCAAGACCACACTGCTCAAACTGCTGGCCGGTTATCTCAAAGTGACCAGCGGCCGCATCATTACCCCCACCGGGGTAAAAGTGACCAGCCGCCGCTACCACCGCCGCGATGTGGCCTACATGTTCCAGGGGATTAACCTGCTGCCGCTCATGAGCGTGGAACGCAACCTGCACCTGGCGGCAGAAATGGCCATGCTGCCCCGCCGGGAGTGGAAACCCCGCTGCGAGGAACTCCTGAGCGACCTGGGTCTGCTGGAATTGCGCCACCGCAGGGCAGATAAGCTTTCCGGTGGCCAGGCGCAGCGCGCGGCCCTGGCCCGTACCCTCATGAAAATGCCCCCGCCATTCTGCTGGATGAGCCTACATCTGGCCTGGATGACGGTAATACCGATATTATCAAGAAACTCGTGACGCAGGATGCTGCCCGGCGCATCTGCATCATCAGCACGCACGATAGCCGGCTCCTCGAACTGGCCGATGATCTCATTGATTTTGACCACGCTGTATCTTGCTAAAGATACGGTACACCGCTGGTTCACGCGTGCCTCCAGTCCGCTGGCCCGCGTGCTGGTGGTGTTTTTCCTGTCGCTCTGCGCGCTGTGCTTCCTGGGGAGTTATGTGATTTCTGCCAAAGCAATCCGGGACAAGATACGCAACCGGGGTGGCGACCTGGTGGCGGCATTACTCATGCTGCCCGAGGAGGGGAATGCGGTCTGCCTGCCCAACCGGCAGGAAACGGAAAAACTGCTGGGGGCTGATTCCGTTGTGGTGATTCCGGCCGGTAATGTGCAGGTTGCCGAACGTAAGTATGTGCCGGTTGTGACCTATGATTTCCGGCGCGCCGGGCAGTTCATGCCCCTGCTGGCGCCCGGCGGGGGGCCCACACTGCTCTGCCCGGCAGAATCGGCATTGTATCCCCCCGGTCCCATAGATTTGCGCGTTGGAACGCCGCCGGAGTCGTTCACGGCCATGGTGCGGCACCTGCCGGCGGAGCATCTGCTGATGAGGTTGATGGAAAATGGAGTTGTGCTTGTGCAGCCTGAGTATCTGCAGCAGGTGCAAGCCGGCAGAACGCTGCGCTACCAGCGTATGCTGCTGCAAGTGCATGACCTGCAGGGGGCAGAGTCGCTGCACCGGGTTACGCGTTATCTGAATACCCTCAAGAAGCTGGAGGGAATAGAAGGCTCGGTTTCCTCCGCCGCGCCCCTGCTGGAGGAGATGGACATTATCCTGGGGAATCAGAACCAGTGCCGCGCCACATTCTGCCTGGGTATTGTCTTTATCGTGGGGGTGTTGCTCACTGCGCTGGCCGGCATGGAATACCGCCAGAATGAGTTTATCTACACGCTCATGAAGAGCTTTGGCATTCACCCTGTGATGCTGGTGGGCAGTTTTATCATAGAAAACCTGGTGCTGGTTGCAGCCTCTTTCGCGGCAGCCGTAGTGGTGTTCATGAAAGCACAGAAAGTCATTGTGGCGCAGTTCAAACTGGGGCAGTACAGCCTGACTCTGGAGGAAATCATGCCGGAAATTCAGCTTATTTCGCTTACGTTGCTCTTCTGTGTGCTGGTGTCGGCCATACCGATTATTGTGGCTGCCAACCGCCAGATTGGCCGCGTGTTGAAATAAGAAGTTGTGTCAGCATGTCATCATGTTCTACTTTGTGCTTGAAAGCCACTTTTTTTGTGGTAGAAGTAGAGAAGTCATTTTCCTGCGCTATGCCGGGAAGCTGCAGATTCTAACCTAAACCAACATAGACTAATACCATGGATATTCAAGTTGCCGTTCTTTGCGACTACGCTGCCGACTATCAGGGCAAGCTCTGCGTGCAGGGTGCATTCGATACACTCTTCGCTCGTCAGTTCCCCGTGATTCACCCCGCCTGCGCTCTGGCTCTCCGCCTCTGCCTCACCCCTGAGGACGCTGGTGACCACAAGCTGGGCATCTCTATCATCGATGAAGATGGTACTCCGCTCGACAAGGAGCGCATGCCTATCGTGGGTGACCTCAAGGTGGCTCTGCCCGAAGGAGCTTCCTTCCTGACCCGCAACCTCATCATGAACTTCCAGGGTCTTCGCTTCGAGAAGGTCGGCACCTATGCCATCAACGTGACCCTCGATGGTGAGCTCGTTTCCTCCACTCCCCTGCGCCTTGTCATGGTGCAGGAGTAAAATATGAAAAAAACTCTCTCCACTAAATAATCAAAAAAGCTCCGGTGCAGACACCGGGGCTTTTTTGTATCCTGAAATCTGCCTTCATTACACGATTACTGCTTGCAACCGGAGAGGGTTCAGGTATCATGGAGGTTATATTCTGCGGATATGAAGGTGAAGTATACATGCACTCTGGCTGTTCTCTGTGCGCTGGCGCTGGCTGGCGTGGCGCCGCTGCATGCGCAGGCTGATGCTCCCGCACCGGCTGAGCGCCAGAAAGTGAAAGACCCGGCAGAATATTACCTGACTGCCTACCGCCTCTGCCGCGAATCCGAGCAGCTGGCAGCCCGGCAGAATTACAACGCCGCCATCAGCAAAGGCCAGCAGGCAGAAAAAGTGCTCGCCAGCATCGTCAAGGATTTCCCCCAGTGGAAAAGCAACCTGGTTTCCACCCGCCGCCGCCTGCTGGCAGATAATCTGGCCACATACCGCAGAAAATCTGCCGAAGCCCCCATCCCTACAGGCCGCCAGCCGGGACGCCCGGTGGCAATGGGGGTTGAGCTGCCTGGAACCCAGGGCTCGTTTGACCCCGTGACCAGCGACTACCGCCCGGTAGAACTGCCGGATTATGACACCACGGATAAGAAGCTGTACAATGCCCTGGCCGCTGCCCAGGAGGAATGCCGCAAGATGGCAGCGGCCTACCGTGAGCTCAATGCCAAGTTTGAGGATTCACAGAAAGAGCTTATTTCTGCCCGCCTGGAGCAGAAAATGTACAAAGACCGCTACGAGCAACTGCAGCAGCAGGTGGTTACGGAACGGACCGCTGGTAATGAGGTGGTTAACTCCCTCACCCAGCAGCTGGCTGAAATGGAAGCCAAGTACCGGGCCAGTGAAGATGCCCGCGTGAAAGCTGAGGCTCGCATTGTGGAGCTTGAAACCACCTTGGCGCAGACCCAGGAGGAACTGGCCCGTGTCACCCGCGAGCGCGATGCACTGAAGGCTGAAAATGAACAGCTGCGCGCCATTGTAGAACTGAACAGCCCGGAAAAGACCAAGGCGCTTCTGGACCAGAACCTGACCCTGGAGCAGCAGCTCAAGGATGCCCAGGCCCGCATTGCAGAGCTGGAGGGGCGCGCCGCCGGTTCTGATGATGAGCGCAACGTGCTCCAGCAGCAGCTGGATTCCGCACGCGGCGAGGCAGACCGCCTGCGCGATGAAATGAGCGGTATCTACGAGGAAAACATGGGCTACCGCCGCCGCGTGAGTGAGCTCACTGAGCGTCTCAATAACATTGAGGCAGACCTGGATAAGAACCAGAACCACCCCCCGGCAGACCCGGCGCTCCAGGAGGAAATCGAGCTCCTGCGCGAGGTGATTGCCAAGCAGCGCCGCAGCCTGGCCATGCAGGAAGAAGGCCGCAAGCTCCTCATCGAAACCTACAAGCAGATCAAGAACCAGGACCCGGAAACCCTGCATGCCCTGCAGAAGCTGGACGAAGAAAGCACGCTGGAGCTGACCGCTGCCGAGCGCCGCGTCATGGAAGCGGTGACTAAGGGCGAAAGCGAGCATAGCGCCAAGGCGGTGCGCGAGGGGCTGCAGATGGAAGCCCTGGCAGACCTGGCTTCCAAGGCGTTTACCAAAGGCCGCTATACTGCTGCCGAGCAGCTGTACCGCACCTTGTACGATGCCCAGCCGGACCATGTGGCGGGTCTGGTGAACCTGGGTACCATTCTTCTGTACCGCAACCGCTGCGATGAATCGCTGGAATTCTTTGCCCGCGCCACCCGCCTGGCGCCGGACCTGGCCATCTCATACTTCCTGGCCGGCGTGAGCTACTACCGCCTGGACCGCCTGGAGGAAGCCGCCCGCATGTTCTCCCGCACCATTGAACTTGACCCCGGCAATGCGGAAGCCTTTTTCTACCTGGCCAATATCGAAGGCGTGAGCGGCCAGTATGACCTGGCGCTCAAGCACTTTGCGGCGGCGCTCAAGCTGAAGCCCGGTCTGGGGGATGCGCATTACAACATGGCGCGCCTCTACGCCGAGATGAAGAAGATTCCCGAAGCCGCCCGCGCTTATGACCGCGCCATGCAGCATGGTGCAGAGCCCGACCCCGAGTTCGAAAAATACCTGCGCACCCACCCGGACAGCGCCACCCAGCCCGGTGAAGACATTGTGCAGTCCGCTAATCCTGAGGCTGAGGCCGCAGAGCTCCTCAAGCAGGACCCCGAAATGGAAAAGATTATCCAGGAGCGCGATGCCACCCGCATGGACGAGCCGGAGGTAGCCCCCGTGGAAGACCCCGCCGGTGTGCAGGAACCCGCCCGGCTGCCCCAGGATGCCCTGCTGCAGGAGGCTGCTGCGGATGCCGCCTATCTGGAGAAGCTCAAGGCCATTTACCGCGAAATCAAGGCTGCCCCCACGGCTTCACCCGCCGGTGCCGGGCATGAGCTTGATGCAAGCCGCTTTACTACCGTGCGCGTGCGCACCAATGCCGGCGGCTACCGCCACCGCGTGAAGCTGCGCCTCAAGCGCCCCGAGCCGCAGCGCATCCGCCAGCGTGGCGGCGATATTGAGCTGCTGAAGAAGAAATAGGGGCTGCTTTCATTTATAGCTCCTGGAGCGCACAGATGTACTGGAGCAGGTCAACATCAAACCCGACTTTCAGTACCAGGAACACCACGCAGAAAGCCAGCAGCACCACGGCCAGCGTGCGCAGAATGCGCGCAAATATCCACAGGGCCACCAGCACCACCACTGCCGCCACACCGCAGGCCACGGAGGTATCCATTCCCTCAAACCAGGGCATGGCGCCCTCCACCAGCTGTGTCAGGTATTCCGTAAACATGGCCATATCTCAGGGCTGCAGGCGCTCAATGCTCCAGCTGCCATCCGGCTGCAGGGAGTACATGAAACGGTCGTGAACGCGGCCGGGGCCACCCTGCCAGAATTCCATGTGGTGCGGCACAATGCGGTAACCTCCCCAGAAATCCGGCAGCGGCACCTTGCCTTCCGCAAACTTGCGCTTCAATTCGGCAAGCTTCATCATGAGCAGCTTGCGCGTGGAAATCACCTGGCTCTGCTGCGATACCCACGCCCCCAGCTGCGATTCGTGCGGCCGGCTCAGGAAGTATTTGAGTGTCTCTGCGCGCGAAATCTTCTCTGCCCGCCCGTACACGATAATCTGGCGCTCCAGCGTGACCCACGGCAGCAGCATGCACATCTCCGGGTTGGCTTCAATTTCCTGCGCCTTGCGGCTTGTGTAATTGGTGAAGAACACATAACCGCGGTCGTCATAATACTTGAGCAGCACCGTGCGCAGGCTGGGCATTCCCTGCGGTGTGGCCGTGGCAATGCTCATGGCATTCGGCTCAGGAATGCCGGATTCCATCGCCTGTTTGAACCAGCGGTCAAATTGTTCAAAAGGCGAGGCGGCCAGGTCGCGGCGGTGCAGGGTGTCCTTCAGGTATTCTTCACGAAAGGCGGATAAGTCCATGCGCCCACTATACCATGCCCTGCTTCATGCCGCAAGCCCGAAGCATGCATCTGCCCTGACCACCAGGGGCTTTTTCTTGACTTGGCCTGTGAAGTGGGGTAGGGTGGTGCAGAGCAGATGTCATTATTCCAGCTGGTAACAGATTACAAGCCCTCGGGCGACCAGGAGCAGGCGATTGCCAAGCTCCTCAAATCGCTGCAGGCCGGGAACCGCCACCAGTGCCTGCTGGGGGTCACCGGTTCCGGCAAGACCTTTACCATGGCGAACCTCATTGCCGCGCAGGACAGGCCGGTGCTCGTACTCAGCCACAACAAGACCCTGGCAGCCCAGCTCTATTCGGAGCTGAAGGCTTTTTTCCCGCACAATGCGGTGGAATACTTTGTCTCGTATTTCGACTACTACCAGCCGGAGGCCTACATTGCCAGCACAGATACCTACATCGAGAAGGACAGCGCCATTAACGAGGAAATTGACCGCCTGTGCCTCAATGCCATGCGCTCGCTGCTGCTGCGGCGGGATGTGATAGTGGTGGCCTCTGTCTCCTGTATCTATGGTCTGGGTGCGCCGGAGGATTACCGCAACCTGACCCTTTCTCTGCATGTGGGGCAGGAGATGGACCGCGATGCCATGCTGGCCTGCCTGGCAGAGCTGCTGTTTGAACGCAATGATTACGACTTCCAGCGCGGGCGGTTCCGCGTGCGCGGCGATGTGGTGGAGGTCTACCCCGCCCAGAGCGATGGCGAGGCCATCCGCGTGGAGTTCTTTGGAGATGAGATTGATGCCATCTCCCTCATTGACGCGGGAACCGGGCGCGTGCGCGAGCGCCTGCAGAGCTACCTCTTCTTCCCGGTGAAGCAATATGTCTCTGCCCCGGAAAAACGCCTGCCCGCCATCCAGAGCATCCGTAAGGAACTGGCAGAGCGTGTGGAATGGTTTGAAAAGAATAACAAGCTCATCGAAGCCCAGCGCCTCAAGATGCGCACGGATTACGACCTGGAGCTCATCAACGAAATCGGCTTCTGCAAGGGTATCGAAAACTACTCCCGCCACCTGGCCGGGCGCGCGCCGGGCAGCACTCCCTCCACCCTGCAGGACTATTTTCCGGCAGACCACCTCACCATCATCGATGAATCGCACGCCACCGTGCCGCAGATTGGCGGCATGTACGAGGGTGACCGCTCCCGCAAGCAGGTGCTCATCGACCACGGGTTCCGCCTCCCCAGCGCGCTGGATAACCGCCCGCTGCGCTTTGATGAATTCATGAACCGCCAGGCCCAGCTGGTCTATGTTTCCGCCACCCCCGGGCCCTTTGAATACGTGAACTGCGTAGCGGGCAACGCCAGCTACATCCCCGTGCTGAAGGCGAAACGCGGCAACACGCACGCCCGCAGTCGCGAGGCCAGCCAGGCCATTACCCGCGCTCCGGAGGGATTCCGGGGCGTATTCTTCCACCACCTTAGTGAGCTGCGCGTGCCGCCGCACTCCAGCGCTGCCCCGGTGGAAAGCTTTAACCCGCGCGGGCTGGCGCAGCCGCTCATTGTGGAGCAGCTCATCCGCCCCACCGGGCTGCTGGAGCCGAAAATCACCCTGCTGCCGCTGGACGGGCAGATTGACAAGACTATTGAACTGTGCCGCCAGCGTGTCTCGGTGCGTGAGCGTGTGCTCGTGACCACCCTCACCAAGCGCACCGCAGAGGATTTGACGGATTATCTCCGCAAGGTGGGCCTGGAGGTAGAGTACATCCATGCTGATGTGGATGCCATTGAACGCGTGGAAATCCTGCGCAAACTGCGCGCCGGCAAGGTGGATATCCTCGTGGGCATCAACCTGTTGCGCGAGGGGCTTGACCTGCCGGAGGTCTCACTCGTCTGCATTCTGGATGCGGATAAGGAAGGATTCCTGCGCAATGAAACCAGCCTGGTGCAGACTGCCGGCCGCGCTGCGCGCCATGTGCATGGTGAATGTGTGCTCTTCTGCGATGTGGTGACCGATTCCATCCGCCGCCTGGTGGAGGAAAGCGACCGCCGCCGCGCCATCCAGCAGGCGTATAACGAGGCCCACGGCATCACCCCGCAGAGCGTGAGCCGCGGAGACCAGAGCACCCTGCGCCTTTACACCCCGGATGAAGAGCTGGAGGAGGATGACTTCGGCACACTCATGGCAGGTGATGGTGATGATGAGGCGGCCGATGTGGCCGCCACCATTGCACGCCTGGAGAAAGAAATGCGCGAGGCTGCCGCCCGCCTGGATTTCGAGGTGGCTGCCGTGCTGCGCGATAAGATAAACCTGCTGAAGAACGCGCGCCGCTGAACATGTGTCCCAAAGATTATGGAAAAATAGCCCGAAACGACATAAAGGCATAGTGTTATGAGTGAAAAAATCGTAGTGGGGTATCACCCGCCTCACTTTTGATTCGTAAATCGTAAATCCAAAATCGTAAATCCTCGTGCCCCAAAGCTTCGTAAATTGTAATTTATCTATCTGTTCAGGCGCACGCAGTGTGCGTAATTTTGAGCCCGTAGGGCGGTATAATCGTAGCCCGGGGTGGAGCCGCAACGCGGCGGAACCCCGGGTAAATCGAAAATAATATC
>JAFNWZ010000256.1 GCA_017379255.1 Akkermansia sp.
CAGAACCTTCACCTGCTCTGCCAGTCCTCGCCGGAGTTCTACACCTACTCCGTCATGAACACACACGGCAAGCGCTCCTCTGCCCAGCTTTACAAACGCACCGGAGACCTGGTGGACCTCATCAGCACGGGCAAGGGCATCATGCCCATCGGCCTCACTCCCTACGTCGCCCCCAAACCGGGCTCCGAAAACGTACGCAAAGCATCTGAACGTCCCTTCTAAGCCATTATTATGTCTACTCCGACCATTGCCATTGTAGGCCGCCCGAACGTGGGCAAATCTGCCATTTTCAACCGCATGGTAGGCCGCCGCATTGCCATTGTGCATGACCAGCCCGGCGTCACCCGCGACCGCCTCTGCGCCCCGGTGCGCATCACTGATTTCGATGCTCTGGTGGTAGACACCGGCGGTATCGGCAGCACGCTGGATGACGGCTTTGCCGCCCAGGTGACCCAGGAGGCGGATATCGCCATGAACGCCGCAGACTACATCATGTTTGTGTGCGACTGCCGCGACCACCTCACCCCCATCGACCGCACCATTGCCGCCCACCTGCACAAGAGCAAGGTTCCCGTGCTGCTGGTGCTCAACAAGGCAGATACCGAAAAGCAGGAACTCAACCTCGGAGAGTTCGCTGACCTCGGTTTCTCTGACTACGTATTCACCTCTGCCGAGCACGGCCGTGGCTTCCCCCGCCTGGCAGACAAGCTCAACGCCATGCTCAAATCCCTGGGCGCCACGCCCAAGAAGGCAGAGACCGCAGCAGATGCCACCCCGGAGGACGAGCCGGAGAAGGAAGAGGTTACGGCAGATTCGCCCATCAAGGTAGCCATTGTGGGGCGCCCCAACGCGGGCAAATCCTCCCTGGTGAATGCCATTCTCCAGGACAAGCGCACGATTGTTTCCAACGTGGCCGGCACCACGCGCGATGCCATCGACGTGCCCTACACCCGCGGAGACCAGGGATATGTGCTCATCGACACCGCGGGCATGCGCCCCCGCAGCAAGCGCGATACATCGGTGGAGGTATTCTCCGCCATGCGCAGCGAACGAGCCATCCGCCGGGCAGACATCTGCCTGCTGGTCATCGACATGGCCGCGGGTGTCACCCAGCAGGACCGCCGCATCGGCTCCATCATTGCAGAGGAGAAGAAGCCCTGCATCATCATCGTCAACAAGTTTGACCTCTACTGCCCGGATGCCCCCATGAGCGCCCGCAAGGATGCCGTGAAGGAACACATCAAAGAGAACCTCTTCTTCCTGGACTACGCCCCGGTGGCCATTGTTTCCGCCAAGGATTCCTGGGGCATTGATTCCATCTTCAAAAGCATTGCCCGTGTGCAGCAGGAGGCACTCAACATGCCCACCACGGGCGAGCTCAACCGCCTGCTCCAGCGCGCCATGGAAATGAACCCGCCCGGCCAGCACCGCGTGCTCAAGAAGCGTCTCAAACTCTTCTACGCCACCACAGCGGTCAACGAGAAGTACACCACCATTCCGGTGCCCACATACGTGCTGTTCGTGAATGACAAGCGCCTGCTGGCAGACAGCTACGCCCAGTACCTGCGCAACACCATCCGCTCCCGCATCAAGGCAGCCGGTGTTCCCATTGTGCTCTCGCCCCGCTCCCGCGTGCGCAATGACTGATACCCCGGCAGAGTTGCTGCGGCAGCTGGTGGAGGGCGAGCGTGTACTCTGGCACGCCCGCCCGCGCTTTCTACGCCTC
>JAFNWZ010000257.1 GCA_017379255.1 Akkermansia sp.
CCCACCTGGATGCAGACGGAATAGGCATCCAGTGCTGCAGATTCTTTCATCCCGAGCAGATATTGGGCAATAATGAGGTGGCCGGTGGAGCTGACGGGAAGGTATTCGGTAAGGCCTTCTACAAGACCGAGGATGAGGGATTGGAGAATGGTCATGGGAGGGGTAGATTTACTCTATTTCGCTTAAAAGGTCAATCCTAAAGCGAAAATGCGTACATAAAAGACATGCTTCGCTAAAAAAAGATTGATGCCTCGCTGAAAAACTGCTATGAATAGTGTCGGAAATTTGCGCGCTGTATTTGCCATGGATATGAAAACGATTTGCCGTAAAATATGCAAGGGGTTCACACTGGTGGAACTTCTGGTGGTGATTGCCATTCTCGGGGTTGTAATGACCATGGCTGCGGGCGTGCTCAGAGATGCGGGTAAAGGCCGTGGTATTGAGTCTGGCGTTGAGCTGCTTGAATCCATGGTGATGGAGGCTCGTGCCACGGCTCTGGGCAATGATACATATACGCGCCTTGTTATCGTGGCTGATCCCAAGGATACCTCCCAGGATACCATACACCTGCGCTACCTGCTGGTGCAGCGTTTTGAAAAGGGAGATGGGAAAACCGCTTTTGACGGCACAGATGTGGCCCAGGCAGGCAAGTGGAAGTCCACTTCATCTGGTGTTCTGCTGCCGCCGGGGGTTTATTTCTGCCCCACATACAGCAAGCCGCTTCCCCGGGAGGATGGTTCTGTTGACTCCATGATAGGGCAGGGCGTCACCTCCATTGCCCGCCGCGGCCGCGCCCGCATCTACTATGTGGAGTTTGACGAAAAAGGCCGCTTTGTTGCGCCCATGGCTGACCCGCTGAACCCGACATGCCCGCAGCGCCTGGTGCTCATCAATGGCCGCCCGGGTGCTGGCCGTAATGCGGTGGATGGGATTGTGCCGCGGGACACAGTGCGCGTGGGGCGCACATCCCGCCCGACTGGCGCCAAGGGGATATGCCTGTGGCCAAGTGGTGATGTCAGCCTGCTGCGAACGGAAGAGCAGGTGTTCCAGGACATAAAGTAAGCATTTTTTTGAAAAAAGAGCGGATAATAATATGAAGAGTGAACCTTTTCTTCGCCGGTTTCGGGGCTTTACCCTGATGGAGACCCTCCTGGCCATAGCGCTGGTGGGCGTTATGCTTTCCATTTTCCTGACAGTGTTTGTTCCTGCCCGGAGTCTGGTGCGCCAGGCTCTCACCCGCCAGGAATCTGAGCGTATCGTGGGCATTCTGCGTGCGGAAATCAATACCATTCGTGCAGATGAATATGCAGGTAAGGGTGTTTCCCAGTCCAGCGAAAACCTGTACAAGTGTTCGTTTGATAAAGGCTTTTACTGGATTCTCAAAACCGCTCAGCCCAGCAAGGCTATTGTGGTTTTCTCCTACCGGGCAGACTATTCCAAGCCCGCCCGCGCAGATGGTACATACCCTGCCGTGGCTGCGGGTAAAAGCTCTCCTGGTGGCGACTCCCAGCTGGTGACGATTGCCTGCCCCATGGATGACCCCATTCATCGTGACGATATCCGGGATGCCGTAGGTCCGGTGTTCCTGGTAAAGCTGACTCAGCTCCAGCTGAAGAATGATGGCGTATACCGCGCTGCGAATGCGCCCGGCGTCATTTCTGAGGCTAACAGCCCGGAGAAGTTCCTGTCTGAACCTGGCAGCAGAGATCCTGACGAAGATTGGTGGCTACAACATTATGGAGCTTTCGGGCGTGAATGCCTACCTCGAAAACATACACTGGGACTGGGCTTTGAGTGCGGGACATTATAGCTTCGCCC
>JAFNWZ010000258.1 GCA_017379255.1 Akkermansia sp.
ATTGAGGGAATGGGGATTCCCCTGGCTCTTTTCTTCCTTCATGAGTGTAAGATTCGTTAACTGTCAACTAGACTACTCCGAAATGTGCGCCATTGCAATCATTTTTTGCACTTTGCCATAGAAAAAATATGCAGAAAAGCGGCTTATTCTTCTGTGAATTCCACACCCAGCAGGCAGATATCGTCATCCTGCTCCGTGCTGTTGGTGAATTGGTGCACCCCGGCCAGGGAAATATCAATCATTTCGGAGTAGTCTAGTTGACAGTTAACGAATCTTACACTCATGAAGGAAGAAAAGAGCCAGGGGAATCCCCATTCCCTCAATCTGTCAGACCTGGCAGATTTCCAGTTCGGGCCGGCCTGGGCACGCCCAGGTGCAGCCAGCACCCACACATACACTGAACGCCCTGCGCGAGAAGACCGCGCCCCCCGCCGCAAGGAAGGTGGCGAGAAGCGGCCATTCAACCGGGAGCGCCGCGAATCCACCGCCCCGCGCAACAACAGCGAACGCCCGCAGAAGCGCTCCTTCCACCGCGAGCCCAAGCCGCAGCGCGAACTGCCCGCACCGGCAGAAGGATTCCGTGTGGAACTGCGCCCCGCCAACAGTGTCCTGGAACTCTTTGCCTCCAACATCCAGAAGCAGAAGCGCGCCCTGCCCCTCATCGACCTGGCCCGAGTCGTCATGGGAGATAAAGCCCGCTATGACCTCGTATTCATGAAGCTAGAGAACGGCTCCATGCTCATTCACTCTACCAAGGGTGACCAGGCATGCTGGCTCACCGAGGCAGAAGCCACGGCCTACCTGTGGAAAGCCCCCTGGTTCTCTGAGCTCTACACCAAGGAAGACATCGAGGTGGAAGCCCCCAAGGGCAGTTTCACCGCCGTTGCCGTGTGCAGCCTCGGTGGCGAACTTATCGGGCCGGTCACCTGGCATGGGTACCAGGCCGCCCTCATGAATCTTTACCGCAGCAAGTACTCCACCATGCCGCTGGATGTGTTCAAAAACCGCATCTCCGTGGACAAGAATGAGGAAACCGTAGCAGCCTGGGTGCAGGCTGCCAGCCACAAGACTGTATGGAAACCCACCCGCGAAGGCGCTTCTGAAACCGTACTGGAAGACCAGAAGGCCGTGGAAGCGGACTTCCTGGCCAACCATTACACCAGCGTGTACGAAGTGGTGGATAAGGTATTCATCAACGGTTCCACCCCGCGTGCTGTCCTTTCCCCCGGCATCGCCGCCCATGTAGCTATTCTTTCTGACAAGACGCGCCGTTTCCCGCAGATGCTCATCCCGAACCTCTGCCACGGCATGGCCCGCCACCACCTGCCCATCTACAAGTGGCACGGCAACCACTTCACCGGCCCCAGCCGCGTGCGCGCCCTGCCCGCCGATACTGTGCTGGCAGACCGCATGGTGGCCATCATGAACTGGGCCAAAGAAAACTCCGGCAAGACGGCTGATGCCATGTTTGCCGAGCTGAGCGGCGTGCCCGCCGGCACGGATGAGGCCTCCAACCAGGCGGCCACAGATGCACATGCCCCCTATGTAGCCGACATGATATGGCTGCTGGAGCAAGGGTACATCGTCGTCACCAGTGACAACGCCGTCTGGTTCCCCAAGGGCGATGCCGCCCCCGGGCCGATGACAAAGCCGCAGCCCCGCAAAGGAGGCAAGAAGGGCAGGAAACCCACCACCCCCTCAAAGGACGAAACGCCCAAGGCCTGATTCCCGCTTCTTCGTGATTATAAAGGCAAAAACGCGCAGAACTTGTTTCTGTGCGTTTTTGCTTCACATCCGTTTAGAAAGATGATAAGATGCGCGCATGGCTAATAAACCCGTAGTACTTATCATCCGCGACGGCTGGGGCCGCAACCCGCAGGGCCCGGAAGCCGCCAATAAGACCGGCGATGCTACCGTTCTCGCCAAGACTCCTTTTACCGACAAACTGCTGGCCACCTGCCCGCACATGATGCTGGGTGCCTCCGGCCAGGATGTGGGTCTGCCTGATGGGCAGATGGGCAACTCCGAGGTGGGTCACCTGAATCTGGGTGCCGGCCGCGTGGTGTTCCAGGATCTCTGCCGCATCACCAATGCCATCAACGATGGCTCCCTGTCCAAGAACCCCGTGATTGTGGATGCCTACGCCAAGGCAGCCTCCACCCGCCTGCACCTCATGGGACTGGTATCCGATGGCGGCGTTCACTCCCACATCGACCACCTCATCGGCCTCGTCAAAATCGCCGCTGAAGCAGGCGTGAAGGATATCTACATCCACGCCATCATGGACGGCCGCGACACCGAC
>JAFNWZ010000259.1 GCA_017379255.1 Akkermansia sp.
GCTGATGAGGAGGATGCCGCGGCGGCTGCTGCGCTGGGCACGGTGACTGCTTATCTCGAGGATTGCGCCGTGATTCTGTTCAAGGCGGATGGCTCAACCCCGGTGAATGAGGGCTTGCAGATTGCCTTGCGCCGTGGTGACTTTGTGGTATGCGAGGCTACTGTGGATGGCCGCGATGAGGAGTCCGGGCAGTACACAGCCGCGCTCAAACAGACTCGCTTCGGGGGTGTTGAAGACCCTGCAGCCGAGGCAAACCTGAAGCCCCGCGCTGGTGATGAGGTTATCATATCTCCCTTCCTGAGCAGCCGGGACCTGCGCCTGGAATCCGCTGAATCTCAGCCCGAAGGAGAGGCCCCTCAGGCTCTGCCCGAGGTAGAGGCTGTGCTGACCCCGGTTCCCTGATATTGACTGGAAACATGAAAGCTCTTTTCGACCGCACCCCGAGTTTCTCATTTGAGTTCTTCCCGCCGAAATCGCCGGAAGGGGCTGCGTCGTTGCTGGAAACCGTGGTGAAGCTGCAGGAGTTTCATCCCAGCTTTGTGAGCGTGACGTATGGTGCCGGCGGCAGCTCCCGCGGGCTTACCCGCTCCGTAGTGCATGATATGCAGAGCCGCGGTATCCCGACCGTGCCGCATCTCACCTGCGTGGGACATACTGAGGCAGAGATTGAAGAGATCCTGGAAGGCTACATAGGTGCTGGAGCCCGCGCCATCATGGTGCTGCGTGGCGACCCGCCCCGTAACATGCCCTACGATGCATCCCGGGATGCCTTCCTCCATGCGGCCGATCTGGTGCGCTTTATCCGCAAGTGGGAGGAGCGCCAGCATTTGCCGGAGCGCCTCACCCTGGGGGTGGCCGGTTTCCCGGAGGGCCATCCGGATTCCCGCAACCGCCTGCGTGAGATGGATTTCCTGAAGGCTAAGGTGGATGAAGGTGCCGATTACATCTGCACGCAGCTCTTCTTTGACAACCGCGCATTCTTTGATTTCCGGGACCGCTGCCGCCTCATGGATATCAACGTGCCCATCATCGCCGGCATCATGCCCGTAACCTCCATTTCCAGCATGAACCGCATGGCGGATCTCTCTGCTGGTACCAATTTCCCGGCTCGTCTGCTCAAGGCCATGCTGCGCGCCGGTGGTGATAAGAATTCGATTGAACGCATCGGTATCAATTACGCCAGTTACCAGTGCAGCGAGCTGCTGGATAACGAGGTGGACGGCATTCATTTCTACACGCTCAACCGCTCCAAGGCCACGTTGGAAATATACCACAACCTTGGTTTTAACAATTACTTTGATCTGGAGCGCCTGCGCTCTCTCAACATATTTTACAAATAATCAGCTATGGACACCAACAGCAAGAATAACGAGGATATCCAGCCTCTTTCTCCCGAGGAAATCAAGGCCATCGGTGAAATCGCCCTCGGACCGTCTAAACACGAACAATTCCTCAATGCCCACTATAAGAAACTCATGTGGGGTGGTATCGCCCTCGGCATTGTAGCAGGCGGTGTCATTGCTTTCTTCTCCCACCGCAACGATATGCGCCACGAAGCAGCCGCCCAGGTGGTGCAGGCCATGAAGATTACCTCCCCCGGCGATGGCATTGCTACGGCAGATGAGTACGACTCCGCGGCTCTCAAGGCTCTGCAGGAGCAGTTTGCTGACACCCCATCCGCCATTACGGCAGAGCTCATGAATGGCCTTTCTCTGATAGCCAAGGGGGATGAAGCCGGCGTGGCTGCGCTCGAAACCGTGGCTGCCAGCACCGCGCCCGCACCGCTGCGCGGCCGTGCCCTGGCCGCCCTGGCCACCTACCAGCTGCAGCAGGGCAAGGATTCTGTGCCCACCTGGACCCGCATTGCCCAGATGGAAGCCAATCCCTATTCCTCACTGGCCTACCTTATGCTGGGCGACCTGGCCAAGGACAAGGGCGATAAGGAAGCCGCCCGCAACTGGTACGAGCAGTGCAAGGCCAAGTGCCCCACCAGCGCCCTGGTGGCAGATAAGACCATCGAAATGCGTCTCACCCTGCTGGATGTGGATGCCCCCACACCCGTGGAACCCATTGTTCAGCCTGAGCCGGAGCAGGGCGCAGAAAATCCGCTGGGCAATCCCTTCGGCGAAACTCCCGAAGTGGGTGAAACCAAGTTCAATGTAGGACTCTGATTCATCTGCAGGAACCATGGGCCTTTACCAGGACAACTTTGCCGGTCTTTCCGAGCTGGAGCGCCTTGCTGCCATGGCGCACGACCCGGTGCGCGTGCATGAAATCGGCGCGGACCAGTGGCCGCTCACCATGATGGCCTGCGGTCTCATGGCCAGCAATGATGAGGAGAAACTCGAGGAAAACTTCGATATCTACGACATCTTTGTCGCCAAGACCAGCGTGGCCGCCCGTAAGAGCAGCCTCATCCAGCTTTCCCGCTTCATCGCCGGACGCAAGGGCGAAGGCTGGAAATCCATGATTCCCTACGCCACCAATGAACTCGATGCCGCATTGAGCCGCAAGGCCGCCACTTATGTGGCCACCCTGGCTCAACCCTTCCCCACGGAACCTCTGGCCGGCGTGCAGGAACTCGTAACCCGTCTGCTAAAGGATGACTTTGTGCCCACCACGCTGCTGGATGCCGTGCTGAGCATGGCTGATATGCGCGTGTTGCCCCTGCTGCAGCCCTTGCTGGAGCTGGATTCCGACCGGGTGGAGGAATTCCTGGATGAGCTGGAAACCACCCCGAACCGTCTCAGTATCGCCTTCGTGTTACTGGCGCTGGAAACCTATCCCACGCTGGCAGAATCGGTAACCGATGCTCTCTGCCGCATGGCTCCGCTCTCTCCGGTGATTCTGGACCTGGCGCTTCCCGTGCCGACCTGGGCTTTCGAAAAGCCCACCCCCCAGCCGCTCCACGGCTGGACGCCTTCTGAATACTTTGCCCGCATGCTGCCGGAACTGCAGCCTCATCTGGATGCAGACCAGCTGCAGCGTGTGCGCGAAGCATTCAAGGCATAAAACACACAGAAAAATCTCGCAAACAGAGCCGGCCCCGTAGTTCAATGGATAGAACGGCCCTCTCCTAAAGGGCAGATATGGGTTCGATTCCCGTCGGGGCTGTTTGGGTAATACGCCTTCGTCTTCATCATGTGGGGACGAAGGCTTTATTGCTTGCCCCGGAGGCGGTCTATGGTATTGTAGATGCTGGCGAGCAGGGTGCCGGTGATGCTGTGCCACACGCAGCAGATGGCTGAGGCTACGGCTGCTTCCGGCAGTGCAGGGAAGTGCCGCCCGGCCAGCACGGTGGCGAGCCCTGCGTTCTGCATGCCCACTTCAATGCTGAGTGTGCGGCGTTTGGCCCGGTTCATACGCGTGGCCCTGCCGACGAGGTAGCCCAGGATGTAGCCTGCTGTGTTGTGCAGGAAGATGGTCAGGAAGATGAGTGCCCCGCTGGTAAAGAAGCTGCCTCCTTTGGCGGCCGTGACGCCGCCCACAATGCAGGCAAGCCCGAGCACGGAGCATCCGGGCATGATTCTGCAGAATTCTGCATAAGTGGGGCGCTCTCCCCATTTCCCATTGCAGATAGCGCCGATGGCCACAGGCAGGATGGTGACAAAAAGGATGCTGCGGAACATGCCGGCGGCATCAACCTCAATGTTTTCGCCTGCAAGCCAGAGGGTGAGCAGCGGCGTGAGGAGCGGGGCCAGCATGGTGGAAACAGTGGTCATGCCCACGGAGTAGGCCACGTCTCCCTTGCACAGGAAACTCATGATATTGCTGGAAACTCCACCCGGACAGCAACCTACCAGAATGAGCCCTGCTGCAATGCCGCGCGGTAAGTCCCAGAATTGAACCAGCGCCCAGGCTACCAGAGGCATGATGGTGAATTGCGCTATGGCTCCTATGAAGATATCCAGCGGGCGGGCCGCGAGGATGCGGAAATCTGCCGGTCGGAGGGTAAGCCCCATGGTCAGCATGATAAAGCCCAGCACCAGTGCCTGCGTGTCTCCCTGAACCCAGGAGAAATAATCAGGGAGAAAGAATGCCACTACCGCCGCTGCTATGACAAAGGGGGAGGTGTAGCGCGAAAGCCAGGCGCTGATATTCTGTAAAACGGACATCATAAACCTGCGCAGCATTGTACGCTGCTTTGCACGGATTGCAAGGCTGAACCGCGCTAAAGCGTGTCACCATCGTAGATTTTCCTTGCAATGCAGGGCGGCCATGCGTACAATAGCCCGCGGTGTGCGTTACGATGCATACGCATGCTCTGTGTCCAAAATTTTAACCGATTTTCACAACAATGGAATTCATTTCAGATTGCGCTGATTCCCTGACCCCGTCCCTGACCCTGGCCGTGACTAACAAGGCCAAGGAGATGAAGGCCCGCGGTGAACAGGTATATGGTCTGGCTGGTGGTGAACCTGATAAGGATACCCCGGAGAACATCAAGAAGGCCGCTATTGAGGCTCTTAACAACGGTGCTACCAAGTATACCCCCTCTGTGGGTCTGCCGCAGCTCCGCCAGGCTATTTCCGAGAAGCTCAAGCGCGACAATGGGCTGAATTACACCCCTGACCAGATTTGCGTTTGCAGCGGCGCCAAGCCCGCTGTGTACACCGCTCTGCGTGCTACTATCTCTGCCGGTGATGAAGTGATTATTCCTTCTCCCTACTGGGTGAGCTATCCTTCCATGGTGGAGCTGTGCGGCGGCACTCCCGTGTTTGTGGAGACCAAGGCTGAGAATGGCTGGAAAATTACTCCCGAGGAGTTTGAGAATGCCATGACTCCCCGCACGAAGATGATTATCCTGACCACCCCGCACAACCCGACCGGTACTGTTTACTCGGAGGATGAGCTGCGTGCTCTCGGTCAGATTGCGGTGGA
>JAFNWZ010000260.1 GCA_017379255.1 Akkermansia sp.
GCGCGGTTGCCCTTGGCAATCATAATCATGCTGCCGCCGTGGCTCTGGAAGAGCTCCACATAGGAATCCATGCGGCCTGCCGTGGTCGGGCCGAAGGAGCCGGAGGGATACCCCTCGGGAGTCTTGGCGGGACCGGCGTAGTAGATGGGGTGGTCTTTGATGTACTGCGGCAGGTCCTTGCCGGCATCCAGCAGTTCCTTGAGCTTGGCGTGGGCAATGTCACGGCCCACGATGATGGTGCCGGTGAGGGAGAGGCGCGTCTTCACCGGGTACTTGGTGAGCTCGGCCAGCACCTCGCTCATCGGGCGGTCCAGGTCAACCGGTACGCCTTCGCTCTTGGTTTCGCGGTACTCGGCGGGAATGTACTTGCCCGGGTCGTATTCGAGTTCTTCGATGAAGATACCCTCCGGGGTAATCTTGGCCTTGGCGTTGCGGTCTGCAGAGCAGGAGACACCCAGAGCCACCGGGCAGGAAGCACCGTGGCGGGGCAGGCGCACCACGCGCACATCCAGCGCAAAGGCCTTGCCGCCGAACTGGGCACCCAGACCCAGCTTCTCGGCTTCGAGCTTCAGTTCATTTTCCAGCTCCACGTCGCGGAAGGCGCGGCCGTGTTCGTTGCCGCTGGTGGGCAGGGAGTCGTAGTACTTGGTGGAGGCCAGCTTCACTGTCTTGAGGCAGATTTCTGCGCTGGTGCCACCCACCACAAAGGCCACGTGGTAGGGCGGGCAGGCTGCGGTGCCCAGGGTACTCATCTTCTCTACCATGAATTTCTTGAGGGAAGCGGGGTTGAGCAGGGCCTTGGTCTCCTGGTAGAGGTAGGTCTTGTTGGCCGAGCCGCCACCCTTGGCGATGAAGAGGAAATCGTACTCCATGCCGTGGTCGGTGGCAAAGAGGTCAATCTGAGCGGGCAGGTTGGTGCGGGTGTTGATTTCCTTGTACATGTCCAGCGCCACGTTCTGGGAGTAGCGCAGGTTGTTCTTCGTGTAGCAATCGTAGGCTCCGCGGGAGATGTATTCGGCATCGTTGTAGCCCGTCCACACCTGCTGGCCCTTCTTGCCCACGCAGATGGCGGTGCCGGTGTCCTGGCAGAGGGGCAGCACGCCCTGGGCGGCTACTTCGGCGTTGCGCAGCATGGTGAGCGCCACGCTCTTGTCGTTTTCAGAAGAGGTCGGGTCAAGCAGGATGTCCTGCACCATCTTGAGGTGTTCCGGGCGCAGGTAGAATGCCACATCGTGCCAGGCGGTCTCAGCCAGCAGTCGCAGCCCTTCCGGCTCTACCTTGAGAATGGGCTTGCCTTCAAATTCACTCACGCTCACGTATTCCTTGGTGAGCAGGCGGTACTTCGTGGTGTCTTCCCCCATGGGGAACATTTCCTGATAGACAAAAGGAGGTGTTGCCATAACGCCGCTTATTATACCCTGCCGGCTGCGGCTTTTCCAGCCTAAAATCCTCCGCTGGTGAAATTAAGATTACAGGGAAAGGATATCAAACGACATTTGGTCAGTGAATA
>JAFNWZ010000261.1 GCA_017379255.1 Akkermansia sp.
GCCATACCTTGATGACGTTGCCGCATGTGCTGTCCACCAGGGTGACCCCCTTGGCATCCAGCCGGTTGCGCAGCGAAACCGGCACACCGAACGCGGGCATGATGACCACGTCCTCTGCCGTCAGCGCATCATAGGCCGGGTCATCCATTTTCCAGGGCAGGTGCAGCATGCCCAGTGCATCCAGCCGGGCGTTCACATCCGGGTTGTGGATAATCTCCCCAATCAGCCAGATGCGGCGGCCTTTGAACAAACGGCAGGCCGCGTATGCAATTTCAATGGCACGTTTCACGCCATCGCAGAACCCGAAGGATTCTGCCAGGAAAAGCCGCACCCCGGGCAATTCCAGCTCATTCCCCTGCTGGCGGAGGCTTTCCACCAGCGTACTCTGGAAATGAGCCAGGTCTTCTGCCACCTGGCCCATCACCTCAGGGCGGCGCACATTCACCGGCCTGTTCACTTTGGCAGTCTCCATAGCGCAATCAGTGCGGGATGTTCAGCGCTTCGTATGCCAGCATCTGGCACCCCTTCAAATCCATCTTACCCGTGGGCAGCGCGGGAATGGCTTCCACAGGAATAATCTCACGCGGACACCACAAGCGCGGCAGGCCCTCCGCAACCAGGTGGTTCTTGATTTCCTCCAGCGCCTGGTTCAGCTGGCCCTGGTGCACAGCAGAAAGCAGCACGAGGGCCTCACCCTTGGCGGCATCCGGCACACCCATGACGGCCACGGCGCGCCCGGTAAAGCCCTCCGGGATTTCCACAAAGTCCTCAATGGCATTTTCCACCACCTCGTGCGGCACCATTTCACCACCCACCTTGGAGAAGCGGGAGCGGCGGCCACCCAGGGTCAGGAATCCATTTAAATCCACAAAACCCAGGTCGCCGGTCTTGAACCAGCCGTCGCGGAAGATTTCCGCATTCAAGTCATCGCGGCCAATATAACCACTGAACACATTCGGCCCCTTGAACCAGATCATGCCCTGCTCCGAAAGCGGCAGGCGCACATCGTCATTATCCGGGTCAGTAATGCGCACGGCCAGACCAGGCACAAGCTGGCCTATCGTGCCCTTCTTCTCACCCGGCACATAGTAGGGCTGTTCTGCCGTCGGGCCGATTCTATCCAGATTCACGCCGCAGAGCGGGGTGGTCTCCGTCAGGCCATAGCCCTCCAGCAACTGCACGCCGCATTTCTCGATAAACTCGTTAGCCAGAGTCTCCTGGAGCTTCTCAGCACCCACCACAAAATACTTCACGCTCTTGTAGGTATCGGCATGGGCGCGGCGCAGCATGCTGCGGGCAAAGGTGGGCGTGGAAAGCACGATAGTGCACTTGTGTTTCTCAATCAGGTCATTGAGGTTCTTGGCATCCAGGGGGGAGGGATAAGTCACCATGCTGAAGCCGTAAATCATCGGCATGATGGTGGTGAACGAAAGCCCCAGGCTGTGGAAAATGGGAAGGCTGCACAGAATAGGGCTTCCCGCCGGCACCCATGCCTTGCTGAGCAGCTGTGCCGTGTTGGAAAGAATCATCTTGTGGGTCAGCGGCACACCCTTGGGCTCACCGGAGGAACCAGAGGTGAACAAAAGAGCCGCTTCATCATCCTTACAGCGGGCATCGAGATTAAAGGTCTTAGCAATCACCGACACCGGAGCAAACTTGGCAAAAGCCACCCAGCTGGCAATTTTCGCCATGCCGAGCCCCTTGAGGGTCTTATCCAGATGAATGATGGCTTCACCCTTGGGCCAGGGGAACTGCGGCAGCTTGCTCATAAACGCGCGGGCCGTTACAAAATGTTTAAGCCCACCCTGGCGCACAATGCTCTCAAACGCAGACTCCGAGGAGGTATAATTGATATTCACTGGCACAATACCTGCCAGGAAACAAGCAATGTTGGCAATCACTCCACCCTTACCGGGGGGCAGAATAATACCCAGGCGCGATTCCTTGACGTTCTTCTTGAACCAGCGGGCAAGCGCCATGGCCACACCCAGCATCTTGCCATACGGCAGGGAGGAGCCATCCAGCCCATCCACCAACTCCACAGAAGCGTGCTTCTTGAGATTCTCGACCAACACCCGGGGAAGAGACTTTTCAAATGCCGGGTTTTCATCATAGCGCTTGTAGCAGGCCTCCATCCAGATTTCCAGCAGGCGTTCTCCCGTCTGCGGGCCTGACTGCATCTTGGGCAGGAAATCCACCGTCACCCAGTCATAGTCCAGGCCAGCGGTAAAGGCGCGGCTCACATGGTTACGGAAGCCACCCACAAACACCGGCACCGGGGCAATGTGCAGAGCACCCAGCTGCATCATGAACGGCATGGGCACATCGGAAATAGTACCAATGATGCTGTTCGGACGCCCGGGCAGGTAAAGCACATCCAGCCCCTCCTGCATCAGCTGCATCAGTTGTTCACGCAGGGTGCGGCTGTCGCTCTTGCGGAAATTGAATGAAAGGACCTTACTGCCGCTTTCCTGAACCACTTTCATCACCGCCTCAGAGGGAATCAACACCTCCTCCACCATGAAGGCAACGTTCTCTGCCCCCCCCATTGCCTTGATTATTGCCGGGAGCGAAACCTCATCCACTCGGTTCAGGATGTAGAAAGACGGCTGGGAGGGGCGCTCTTCTGCCCCGTGAATTCGAACAGTTGCCATACCTCCATTATACAGCATGCCAGGGCATTGTCAATATAACTTCTAGTGGGCACTCTAGAATTTTGCTTCACTTACCGGCATCAGGCGGCAGAAGGCGGCGCAGGTACTGCCCGGCTTCAGGGGATTCGCGCTCCACAGTTTCAATCATGCCGGGCAGCCAGGGCTGCAGGCAGAGGGAGGAGAGGTGGAAGCAGGCAAAAACCACGCAGACAGCCAGAATCTGGCGTGCTACGGAAGCGGGCCTGAGCATCAGCGGCAGGGTGGCGCAGCGGGCATCCCACAGGGTGATACCGCGTTTGCGGAGTATCCACCAGGAATATCCCATCATGAACAAGGGCAGGAGAGAAACCATCATCCCCATGCCGCAGACAAATACCATGCAGGCGCGGGACAACGCACAGCTGAGCGTCATCGGGCCGCTGTTCACGCAGCGCACCTGAATCCCCAGCAGCGCTTTGCCGGGGGTTGTGCCCAGGCTCGAAACCAAGCCGGCCTCCAGCGCGACAAACACAATCCACAACAATGGGCTGGACGGCAGCAGAAAGGCATCGAACGGAATCTGGCGCACATAGATAACACCGTACACCAGCGCCAGATAAAGAGCCATATCCACAAGGCGCGCCAGCAGACGCACCGCAGGCGAGGGCAGATACACCCGCACTGCGCCCTCAGGAATCCCGGGCGAGGGAGTCCCGGTCTCTCCGGGCACTTCAGGCAGCGCTTCCTCCACCTGCTTTTCCTGGAGGAAATCGGCCAGCGCCGGCAGCTCACGCAGCGGCATCCACTGCTCACAGCCGGCATGCCATCCCCGGGTATCGGGTGTCAGCTCACCCATCTGCACGAGCGAGAGCACATCCGGCACCGTAGCGGGGCCGCATTGCTTCTTATCTGCAATCCAGTAGATATCCATACACTTAATTCGAGCGAAGCGCCTTGGCGGGGTCCTGGCGGGAAACAACGAACGCGGGAATAATGGCGGCAACCGTCACCATGACAAAAGCCTGGAATGCCTGCGCCGCAAAGGTGGCGGGCTCATACACCGCCGGCAGGGTGATACCATGGGCCTGCATGGGGAATGGATCCATACCGATGCTGGCCAGGGCGGTCTGAATCTCCAGGCGGTAATACAGCACCAGCAGCGCCAGCAATACCCCCAGCACTGCCCCGAGCGTGCCGATGATGATACCCTGCCAGGCAAAAATACCCATAATCTTGCCGGGGGTAGCGCCCAGCGCCTGCAGCACGGCAATTTCGCGCTTGCGCTGCATCGACATGGTGAACATCACGGCCATGATGCAGAAGCTGGCAATCAGAGAGATGATGGAGAGCACAAAGCTCATCATCACGCGCTCATTGGCAATCAGCTTATACCACTGCTCAAAACTACGGGTCCAGGGGGCGATGAACCAGCTCACCCCGTTCGGGTACATGGAGGCAGGCGGGTCAAGGGCGGGCAGCAGTTTCTGCATATCCGCCTCTATGGTACCCGGATTGTTGGCATCCTGCACGCGCACGCAGATGCCCTGCACCTGGCTGGTGCCACCGGCAGAAAGCCCCAGCACATCCTGCGCAATCTGCAGCGGCAGGTACACATTCGGCCCGGGCATATTTTCAGGAGTCTGGTAAATCCCCACAATGCGCAAATCCACCGGCATCACCATTTCATTGATGCTCTTCACCGCCTTGCCATCTTCCTTATCGCGGTCAAGCCCGGCCAGCGTGGCAGCCGTTTCCTGCCAGAGCTGCTGTTGCTCTGCGGTGAAGGGGATTCCCCCGCGGTGGCTCTGTGCCAGGTGATACAGAGTGGAGCAGGCCTCTTTCTCACTCTGGCGCAAGTCATTGCTGTTAAAGTTCAGGATGTGGGACACCACGGCCTCCAGCCGCGCATCTTCCACAGCAGCCCCCTGCTCTGTGCCGGCGGCGCCTTCAAACACCCCGGCTATAGCCTGCATGAAAGGCTTATTCTCGTGTGTCTGCAGGGGCTTCTGAATCATGGCGTAAATATCCGCCACCTCATCCAGACTTCCCACCGGGGTGAGGTGCAGACTATCGCCCACGCCCAGGTGCAGCGCATTGGCCGTTACCGCAGAAATCACGCATTCCTGGTCCAGCCCTTCGCCGAAATCAAACGTTCCCTCGCGGAGCATCCGGGCCAGCGGGGCAACCTGCTGCCCGTTATGGGGTTCAATGGCCGTGAACTGCACCGTCATGCGCCCGGCATTGCTCTGGGCAAAGGCATCGCCCTCCAGCTGGGGGTACACACTCACCACCTGCGGCAGCTGGCGGATGTTGTCAGACACCTCGTTCCAATCCACCAGGTCATCTGTGATACTGGTGCGCTGGTAGCCGTCTGACATAGCCACAACATAATGAGGAGCAAAGGCCAGCACGCGGCTTTCCATTTCGCGCTGAAGCCCCTCCATGACGGACAGCACCACGATAAGCACCATCACGCCCAGCGCTACACCGCCCAGGCAGATAAAAGTGATGATGGAAAACATCGTGCGCAGCGGGTTGAGATACCTCACCGCCAACATCAGGCTCAGATTACGACGCAACAGTTTCATGCAGTGGCGGGAGTATCCCATATTTCGCGCGCGCAGGCAAGCCCGAATGCCGGCATGCAACCGCTCCGCCATATTTTTGACAAAATATCATCTTGCACCATCTCCAAAACATGGTACAATCACGGCAAATGAACGAAAAATTGATTATCATCGGTACCGGTCCTGCCGGCTACACCGCAGCCATCTATGCGGCCCGGGCAGACTTGCACCCGCTTGTTTTCACCGGCGGGCAGATTGGCGGGCAGCTCACCACCACCACAGAAGTGGAGAATTTCCCTGGTTTTCCAGAAGGCATCATGGGGCCGGAGCTCATGTTCAACATGAGCCAGCAGGCAGAAAAGCACGGCGCACGTTTCGCGTATGAAGAAGTGCTCTCCGTCACGCAGGAGGCCTGCAGCGGGCTCTTCACCGTCACCACCAGTGGCGGCGCCTACCAGGCAGAAGCTGTCATCATCGCCACCGGCGCACGCGCCCGTTACCTCGGGCTCGAAGGAGAAGCCGAACTGGTGGGGCACGGTCTCACCGCCTGCGCCACATGCGACGGCGCTTTCTACCGCGATGTACCCGTATGCGTCATCGGCGGCGGAGACAGCGCCTGCGAGGAAGCCAACTTCCTGACCCGCTTTGCCAGCAAAGTATACCTCATCCACCGCCGTGACCAGCTGCGCGCCAGCAAGGCCATGCAGCAGCGCACACTCGGAAACCCCAAGGTAGAGCCCGTCTGGAACAGTACCATTTCTGCCTACCACACTGATGAGAAGGGCGAAATGAGCAGCATCACCCTCAAAAACACCGTAGACGGCACCGAAAGCGAACTGGAGGTCAAATGCGTATTCATGGCCATCGGCCACACCCCGGTCAGCAACTTTGCCGGTGACCTGGTAGAGCGCGATGAAGCCGGTTTCGTGGTTACGATGGGTGCCGGCACCGCCACCAAGACCCCCGGTCTCTTTGCCGCGGGCGACGTGGCCGACCCCACCTACCGCCAGGCCATCTCTGCCGCCGGCATGGGTTGCCGCGCCGCTATGGATGCGGAGCGCTACCTGCTCACCCGCGAATAATCTTCTTTACATACCCCCGTTCCATGAAAAAATTCCACCTACTCTCCGCCGCAGTCCTGCTGACCGCCTGCAACACCACCACCAGCCAACTTCACGAAGCGGCCGAGCTCTTCAACGCCGGCAGGGAAAGCGATGCCGTTGTCATTTACCGCGCCATTGCCACCCAGGGTGACCCGGAGGCCCAGCTGCAGCTGGCCAAGTGCTATGACTTCGGCAAGGGGGTAGACCAGAACATGCAGGAAGCCGTCATGTGGTACACGCGCTCGGCAGAGGGCGGCAACTCCAACGCGCAGGACAACCTGGGCACCTGCTATATTTCCGGCACAGGGGTAGAAAAGAACCTGCAAAAGGCCTTTTACTGGTACAACCGTGCTGCAGAGGGCGGCAATCCCTCAGCTCTGAACAACCTGGGGCTCTGCTACCGCAACGGAGAAGGCACCCCCAAGGATGACATCATGGCGGCGGCCTGCTTCCTCAAAGCGGCAGAAATGAACAACGCCAACGCGCAGTACAACCTGGGCCGTTGCTATTTCCACGGCCTGGGGGTTCCCTGCGACCTGGCACTGGCGCAGGCATGGATTACCAAGGCGGCAAACCAAGGGCACAAAAACGCCATCCTCTTCATGCAGGACAACAACTGGCAACAACTTCCGCCAATGCCGTAATTTAAGCTTTTTCCGGTCAGGGAGGCAGGTGTATAATACTCCCCATGCAAACACCGGCAAATGCACCTGATAAAACACCGTGGGGGTCTTTCTGGAGTCTCACGGTGATTCAGTCCATGAACGCCCTGAACGAAAAAGGCGTGCAGTTCCTCCTCATCGGCCTGGGAATCTGGATGGCCATGGAGCTGCAATACTCCCTTTCCGTGCTGATTGTTCTCCCCTTTGTCTTATTTTCTCCGCTGGGGGGCTGGCTGGCAGACCGCTGGAGCAAGACCCGCCTGCTGCAGGCCATGGTGCTGCTGCAGGTCTTTGTACTGGCCGGCATGACCCTGGGACTCTGGCTGGAAAATCTGGCTCTTGCCGTTTTCTGCTTTGCCGTTTTCTGCGTGCAGGCCATGTTCTTCAGCCCTGCCAAGAAGGGCCTGACCAAAGACATCGTGGGTTCCCGGAATATCGGCTTTGCCAGCGGGGTCATGGAAATCTCCACCATGCTGGCCCTGCTGGTGGGGCAGATTGGTGCGCTGTACCTGATATACACCCTGCTCAAACTCTGGGGGCCGGACTCCGGCTGGCAGGCTGCCGCCCTGCCCTGCGCCTGCTGCACGGCAGGCGCTGTCATCGTCTTCATCATGAGCCTGTTCATGCCGCGCTACCCCGCCCAGAGCACACGCCCCTTCAGCTGGCAGCTCCTCTGGTGCCACTTCTCCCAGCTGCGCATGCTCTGGCAGAACAAAGTGCTGCGCAACAGCGAAATCGGCATCGGCTTTTTCTGGTTCCTTGCCAGCGTCATGATGCTTATCGTGCTGCAAATGGCGGCAGAGGCCAACCCGGTCCAGAGCAAAGAGGATTTCCTCCAGGTGCTGGGGCAGCAGAAAGACTCTGCCCTGCTCTTTGCCTGGCTGAGCGGCGGTTCCATCAGCGGCGGACTCTGCGCCTCCATCATCTGCGCACGCAGAATCCGCACCTGGGTGACCACCGTCGGCGGTATCGGCATGACTCTGGGCTGTGTGGCGCTCGCGCTGCTGCCCTATGGCTCTCCGCTGTTCTTTGCAGCGCTCACCCTCACCGGCTTCACCGCCGCCGGGTATCTGGTTCCGCTCAATGCCCTGCTGCAGGACCGGGCAGACGACGACAAGCGAGGCGATGTCATTGCCGCCGGCAACCTCATTGACTGCGGGCTGGGTATCGTGGCGGTGCTGCTGCAAGGCTGCATGAAAGCAGCAGGCATGTCCCCGCAGTGGCAGTGTGGCATGCTCGCCCTGGGCAGCGCGCTGGTCGCGGCATTCATCATTCGCCACACCAAGGCATGATTCCTGCTTGTCATCCCCCTATCCCTGTGATAGCATAGGCAGCGTATGAAGTTCTCCCCCGCGTTGTTAGTCTGTCTGCTCGCCCTGCAAAGCTGCAGTCTCCAGGAACACTTGGACAAGACCGTCTCCAGACTCGAAACGCAGTTCACTGAAATCAGACAGTGGGAGCAACTCCCCCTGCGCACTATCTCATGGTCTCAAGC
>JAFNWZ010000262.1 GCA_017379255.1 Akkermansia sp.
CAGAATTGTACTAAATCCCCCTGGCACTGGCAAGCCTTTTTTCCTGATTTTACGCAGTTTTCATCTCTAATGCCGGGCATACTTCATCTTTCTTGCCTACTGTATTCTACAATGACAACATTATGCTTGACTTTTCATCGGATAAGAGTAAAAAATCAGAGAGTATAACATTTAAACTACATGAAACTTTATCTTTCAACACTTATTGCTGCTGCCGCCTTCGCACAGGCAGCAACAGCCTCCGCCATTGTGGATCCCAGCCTTGCCTCCAGCCAGACAACTCGGCAGGAATATGCAGCAGCAGCCATTCAAGCGCCCACCGACACAGCCTGTGGAGTGACATTCGACATCAACGTCGGCACTCAGGGTATCGGCATGAGCATGGGCTACGAGTTTAACAAGTACATCAAGATGCGTGTACGCGGTGCATATCTGAACGCCAGTTACAATAAGAGCTGGGGCAATGGCGATGGCGAGATTGAATTTGATGGCAGCAATGCAGGCATCCTTCTGGACTATCATCCATTTGGCGGAGTATTCCATCTCTCTGCCGGTCTGAACTTCTCCAAGTCCACGCTTTCTGCCACAGCATCCGCCCAGCACAACCTGGAGGGGACTTATGACCTGGGCGGCTACTCCTTCGAGATTGTGAGCGATGAAGCCCGGATTAAGGGCGAATATGACTGGAACAATCTGCAGCCGTACATCGGCATCGGTTGGTCAACTGATGGAGACGGAGACAGTTCACTCTATTTTACCCTTGATATCGGCGTCAACTTCATCGGTTCCGGCAAATTCAGCATCAACAGCATCGACGGCATCAACAATGTGAAAGGCCCGCAGGGAGAGGACCTTGGACATGTTACCGATGGCATAGCCGAACAGGCTATCCGCGAAGAAGGTAAGGATTTCTTCAAAATTGCTGACGACATCATGGTTTATCCCGTCATCCAGCTCGGGATGGGGTACAGGTTCTGATTTTTCCTGAAAAGCAACAGCAGAAAACCGGGGATTCCTGAACGGATTCCCCGGTTTTTTTAGATTTGGACGCTATTACAGCTTCACCACGGTGAGGCTTTCAGCCTGCTCGCGGGTGAGCTCGATACAGTTCCAGGGCAGGCCGTACTTGTTGAGAGCCTCCAAGAAGGGATCCCGGTCGTTCTTCTCCATGTTGAACACGCCGTACCCCCACCAGGTACCGGTCAGAATCATGCGGCCGCCAATGGCAGCAGGCACGCCGGTGGTGTAGGAAATAGCCTGGGAACCCACTTCCTTGAAACATTCCTCGTGGTCGCAGATGTTGTAGATGTACACAGCCTTGTACTGACCGTCCTTCTTACCCTGGATAACGCAGCCGATGCAGGTGCGTCCGTGGGTAGTCTTGCCCAGGTCGCCGGGGTCAGGCAGCACAGCCTTCAGGAACTGGAGGGGGATAATCTCCACACCGTTGTACATGACCGGGTCAATGCGGGTCATGCCCACATTCTTAAGCACGGTGAGGTGGTTGATGTAGTTCGGGGAGAAGCTCATCCAGAACTGGGCACGCTTGATAGTGGGGATGTGCTTCACAAGGGATTCCATTTCCTCGTGGTACATGCGGTAAATCTCATACGTTCCCACGCCATCCGGGCAGGCAAAAGGCTGGTGCATGCTCATGGCTGCCGTCTCCTGGAAATCACCGTTTTCCCAGTGGCGGCAGGGGGCGCTCACCTCACGGATGTTGATTTCCGGGTTGAAATTGGTAGCAAAGGCCTGGCCGTGGTCACCGCCGTTCACATCAATGATATCAAGGTATTCAATTTCATCAAAGTGGTGCTTGAGCGCCCAGGCGGTGTACACATTGGTCACACCGGGGTCAAAACCGGAACCCAGCAGCGCATACAGCCCTGCCTTCTTGAAACGCTCCTGGTAAGCCCACTGCCAGCTGTATTCAAATTTAGCCACATCGCGGGGCTCGTAGTTAGCAGTGTCCATGTAATCCACACCAGCTTCGAGACAGGCATCCATGAGGGGTAAATCCTGGTAGGGCAGCGCCACATTCAGCACCAGGTCTGCACCCACTTCCTTGATGAGAGCCACCGTGGCAGCCACATCATCAGCATCTACGGCGTGCGTCGTAATCGTCACACCCTCTCGGGCAAGCACATCTGCAGCAATGGCATCGCACTTGCTCTTGGTACGCGAGGCCAGGTGGATGTTCTCATACACATCCGACATCTGGGCGCACTTGTGGGCCACCACATGCCCCACACCACCGGCTCCGATAATGAGTACTGTCTTCATAGCACGCGCAGAATGCACTATCTCCCCCCGCAAGTCAAGGCAAAATCATGCACCTCCCCAATAATGACACACCCTCTCATCCGATGATATAAAAAGGCATCTGCCCGCACTGGGCAGATGCCGCAAAACTTCATGCAGAAGCAGCTTTAACCGCGACGGCGACGCGTTGCCGTACGACGCTTGGCCACAGCGCGCTTGCGCGTAGCTTTCACTTTCTTCTTGGCCACAGCCCTACGCTTAGCGGTAGCCTTGCGCTTGGCAAGGGTCTTGCTACTGGAGCGAACGGCTTTATTACGGGCAATGGCGCGGCGGCTGCTGCGGGCTGAACGCTGACGCACCGACTTC
>JAFNWZ010000263.1 GCA_017379255.1 Akkermansia sp.
CAAGCGGGGCGGCAATCGTCAGGAGCTTCATGAAATCGTTCGCATCTGCTCTATGAATGCTACTGCCAAAATGAAAAACGGCGAACAATGGGATCTGCTTGCTGACCTTTCCTCTCATCCGGAATTTGGCATCCGGCAGGGAGCCGATGCGATGCAGTGTGCGCATGAATGCCAGGTCTGTGACATCCTGCATGGGGGCCAGCGCCAGTTTCATGCGCCCATGCTATCACGAGCCCGGGTGCTTGGCAAGTGGTTAAAGGATGAAAATATTGAACCCTTTGCTGAATGAGCTTGACAAAAGTACAGTATGAGTGCATAAATGCCGTATACCCGTAGTACATTTTGAGCCTGATAAATGCCGCACTGGATATGAAACACCGTATCATCATGCTTGCCTCGCTGGCGCTGGTCGTTACTTCCTGCATCAATACGCCGGATGAACTGGCGCAGATGGCAACTGGTTATGCCTTTGCCCGCCCCAAGAATAAGATGAACGTGACAGAATCAGTCAGCGTGGGGCAGTGGGATGTGCCGGCCGGGCTGGATGGTCCCCGCAGGATTGTGATAGATACTGAGTTGCAGCAGGCTCATTATTACATTGCCGGGCGACGCGTGGGCTGGAGTACCATTTCTTCCGGCAAGGCTGGTAAGGATACCCCCAAGGGCGTGTTCCCGGTTCTTGCCAAGGACGAAGACCATACCTCCTCGACATACGGCAGCATTGTGGATGCGGATGGTAATACGCTGATCAGTGATTATACGAAGGGAGAGCCTATTCCTCCCGGTGGTATTTATAAAGGCGCACCGATGACCAATGGAATGCAGCTGACCTGGGGCGGTATCTGGATGCATGAGGGAATTGTGACTTCTGCCCCGGAAAGCCATGGCTGCATCCGCCTGCCGAAGCGGATGGCCAAGATTTTCTTTGATAATACACCGGTAGGAACACCGGTAGAAATTAAGTGATATGGAACGCGTTGCGAAAAATGTCTTTCTGGGTGTAGCCGGGGTGCTTTCTGTGCTCCTGGTCGGTTGCCAGCAACAACAGCAGCAGCAACAGAATCATGTGCTGCCCCCTGTGTGTGCAGCAGCGCCTTCTCACTACGAACGCTTTGTGTCTGGTTGTAAAGACTACCCCTCGGTGATGGAGGTTTACCTGGATGATTCCCTCATTAAGCGGGCTGATAAGAAATGCCAGGTGGTCATCAGCCTCAGCCAGCAGCGCGGGCGTTTATATGTGGACGGCAAGGTGGCGGCCGACTGGCCTGTATCCACCGGGGCAGATACGCATCCCACGCCTCCCGGGCGTTTCCGGGTGCGCTACAAGTCAAAGGAATATGCATCCAACCGGTACGGTAAGATGTATGATGCCGAGGGGAAATGCATTGACGGTAACGCGGATGCCTTTACGCAGCCTGTTCCGGAAGGCGGGCGCTTTGAGGGCTCCCCTATGCCGAACTGGATGCGCCTGACGGCAGATGGTATCGGGATGCACACGGGCAAGGTGAAAGCGGGCCACCGGCTTTCTCATGGCTGTATCCGCCTGCCGCATGTGATTTCCACCATGCTCTTTGATATTGTGGAATATGGCACGCGGGTGATTATTTACGAGGACATAGAGCCGGATTATCCTGTGGCGGAAATTATGGCCCGCCGCGAGATATCGGCGGCGGAGTCTGCCGCTGTGGCAGAGCCGGAAAGTGAGCTGTGATTTAGCATTGACTAAGCGGGGAAATCGCTGTAAACTCCCGCTGTCATGACTTCTACAGCAGATTACAAGGTGGCCGATATTGCCCTGAAGGATTGGGGACGCAAGGAAATTGCCGTATCGGAATATGAGATGCCGGGGCTGATGGCCTGCCGTGAGAAGTACGGCGAGGCAAAGCCGCTGGCCGGGGTGCGTATCACCGGCTCGCTGCACATGACGATTCAGACGGCTGTGCTCATTGAGACACTTGTGGCGCTGGGGGCCGAGGTGCGCTGGGCAAGCTGCAACATTTTCTCTACTCAGGACCACGCCGCAGCTGCCATTGCTGCTGCCGGGGTGCCCGTGTTTGCCTGGAAGGGCGAGACGCTCACTGAATACTGGGACTGCACCTGGGCGGCACTCAGCCACCGCGATGGGCTGGGCCCGCAGCTGGTGGTGGATGACGGTGGCGATGTGACCCTGCTGCTGCACCGCGGTTACGAGATGGAGGAGGGCTCCGATTGGGTGAATACCCCTTCTGAGAGTGAGGAAGAGGGGGTTATCAAGGCCTTGCTGAAGCGCATTGCTGCCGAACAGCCGGGGGTGTTCCACCGCTGGCTGCCGGAGTGGAAGGGGGTTTCCGAGGAAACGACCACCGGTGTGCACCGCCTCTACCAGATGGAGCGCGATGGCCGCCTGCTGGTGCCTGCCATAAATGTGAACGACTCTGTGACCAAGAGCAAGTTTGATAACCTGTACGGCTGCCGCGAGAGTCTGACAGATGGCATCAAG
>JAFNWZ010000264.1 GCA_017379255.1 Akkermansia sp.
CTCCTGCAGGTACTTATCCAGCATGTTCATGAGGGCGGTTACCTCCAGTTTGGAGCGTCCCCAGTTCTCGGTGGAGAAGGCGTAGAGTGTAAGCCACTTGACGCCGTGTTCCAGGCAAAGGTCCAACGCGCGCTGCACGGTCTGTCCGCCTTCTTCATGCCCCTTGGCGCGGAGTATGCCCTTCTGCTTGGCCCAGCGGCCATTGCCATCCATGATGATGGCGATATGCTGCGGAATGGAACTCATGCTCGGTGGAATTACAGGTCGTATTCGCCGTACTCTGCCAGGATTGCTTCAACGCGGGCCACGTCCTCGGGAGAATCTACGCCGCTGGTGGTCTTGCGGCCGCGGTAGTTCACCTCCACCATTTTCACGCGCAGTCCGTTGTAGAGGAATCGCATCTGTTCCAACCCCTCGATACAGCCTTTTTCGTAGTCTCCTTCAGGCAGTTCAAAGTAGTTCTTGAGGGCGGAATAGGTGTAGGCATAAAGCCCTACATGGCGGCGCACAGGGCTCTTCTCCATGGTTTCGCGGGCTTTTTCCGGCTTGCGGATGGCGGGAATGGTGCTCTTGGAGAAAGCCATGGCGTAGCCATTCTTGTCCACCAGCACGGTGGTGCCACTGTAAGGGGTTGTCTTCTTGGATTCCACCAGACGGTCGTATTCTGCCCAGTCCAGGTGGATGCAGGGGGTGAATACATCTGCCGGGCAGGCCTTCCACTCATCAATGAGCTGCTGGATGACCCAGGGCGGGCAAAGGGGATTATCTCCCTGCAGGTTGACAATGAAATCGGGAGCTGTTGCCTGCTGGCTCACGGCATCCCAGCAGCGCTCCGTGCCGCTGCGGCAGGTTTCGGCCGTCATGACCACGGGAACGTTCACGCCGTTGCAGTATTCCACGATGCGCTGGTCATCAGTGGCAACCACATAGCTGCAGTTCTCGTTATGGCGGCAGATGGAGGCGGCAATGTCTGCTACACGCTTAATCATTTCCACTCCGGCAATCTTGACCAGCGGTTTGCCGGGCAGGCGGGTGGAGGCATAGCGGGCGGGAATGACAATGAGAATGGACTGGGACATAGGTAAAATGCGTTTCTAGCGGGTCTATACTAACGCATCTGCTTCTCTTTGTCACGAAGAAAAGCTTATTTTGGAAGTGCTAATTTGCTCTTTGCTTGACAATGCACCTGCAAAACGCCTAAAATGGGGACATGAACAGATATCTGCTTCCTACACTTTTCGCTGTTTCAGCTCTGTATGCGCAGGCTTCCGAACCCATGGCCGATGCCTGCGACCGCCTGTTATCTGCATTGGAAAAGGAAGTGGAGGCCCTGGAGCTGATTCAGCAGCCACAGGATGCCGCAGAGGTCCTGGGCGAGTTGCGCAGTGCCCTGAAGGAGCTGGAGGCTTTAGCTTTGTCTGTTGATGAGTCTGAGCTCTGGCTGTACATTGAAAATACGGAAGGGGTGAAACAGCCTCTTGTGGATGTCCTCAGTCAGGTGGCGCTGCATCTGGCCCGCATCGAAAATGCCGCCTATTTCAATCATGCCGGGCTTAAAGAACTGCTCGCCCCTCAGATTGAGGAAACGCCCGAGGTGCAGAATGTTAAGCTCGAGAAAATCCGTGCGGAGGATGATGACGATGAGTAATTGAGCTGTTTTTCTCTTTGAGCAGCTCTTGCACATGCTCCAGCTCCTTGTCCATGTAATCGGGCAGATTGTCGCGGTTGGCGTTCATGTTGGCGAATATGCGGTCCCGGTATTCGATGGCTGCCGAGCGTGATTCTTCTTCCGAGCCGTATTGGAGGTCTGAGAAATAACGGGTGATGATGCGTCCGCAGCGCTGGATGCTGACGCGCCAGCCTTGAAAATCCGTGTTCTCGTATGTGTATCGGGTAAGGTTTTTTGTTTTCATGGAAAAGGGGATGTAGCGTGTTGATGCTACATCCCCTTGTTCAAGTTCGATAACTTGTATATATATTAGTCGTTTAACCTGTGCGTGACCGGGAAAGCCAGTTGTTCTGACGGGGCATCCACATGAAGAATGATAGGCATCTGCGTGCGTTTCAACGCGGCAGCCAGAAGTTTGCGCTGGATGAGTCGTACGTCATTTTCCTTGAAGAGGTAGTTGTTCTCTGCATTGAGAAGCTCGGTGGGTGCTGTATTCAGGTCGGCAAGTTCATGGATGATGCGGTTGGTCGTGCCATGCGGCGGCTCTGCCAGTGCGCCGAATACGTGGTTGTATTTTTCCCGGAGGTATACGCTCAGCAGGTAGATATCCACATCGTAGAGATTGCCGAGAGGCGCCAGATGCCCGCCCGATTCTCCGTACATGCAGAATTCTCCCAGCATAATCTGACGCCGGCTGAGGGTTGAGCAGAGCATGATGCCTCGGGACTCTGCATGCGTCATGCCGATGGCGGTCTGAAGTCTCTTCAGAAGGGGCGTGCTTTCTTCGCCTCCCAGTGCAGCGGTGGCGGCTTTCTGCAAATCATCGGTATGAGGGGTAAAGCAGCTGATTCCGAGTTTTGCTGCCAGTTTGTTCTCTTTATCAAAAGAAATACCGCTTACGTTGGATACGCCCAGAGCCTCGATGCAGAGAACTGCCAGCAGGGCAGAGTTATCGTCATCCATAGGAATGCATACTCCTGTGAACCCATTGTTGCGCACGTTATCGCGGATGCCGCGTTCCAGTGCGCCGCACATCAGTTCTTCTTCCTGCGGAAGGTGTTTCGCCACTGCTGGTCTGGAAATATCTACCACCTTGGCGGCTGTCTCAAAGAACGGAAGGCGTTGCAGTGTTTCTCCATGGGGAGAATAAACGCCGGAACC
>JAFNWZ010000265.1 GCA_017379255.1 Akkermansia sp.
CCCGGCGCAGGTTGCGCTTCAGGCGCTTTTCGTCAGCCTCACGCTCGGCCCACTGCTTCTCGCGCTCCTCCTTGCCCAGGGCCAGCCAGGCTTCTGCCGCCTCCACCGTCATCTCCACCTCGCACCAGGCCATGGGCGATAGAACAATGCCGGTATCATGCGGAGTGTCGAAATCAGCCAGCCACTTCTCACAAGCCAGCTCACCCTTGCGTCCACTCACCTTCTGCACCAGCTCATACATCCAGCCCATGCGGGCCTTTTCAGCATTCAGCAGCGCAGCGTTCGCATCGGTCATCTCCTGGATGCGGTCAAAGCAGAATCCCTCACCCAGGCGGGAACTCAGCGCCAGCATCAGCTGGCTGTAACTCATGCACCCATACGGCAGACAGCGCATCGCCTTCCGCAGCTTCGTGTGCTCTGCCAGGCGGGTTTCACTTGCCGTCCGGTCAGTCGGCAGCGCACGCCCCATCTCCCGCGCCAGGAACTCAATCTCCGCCTTGCGCCTATCCAGCACACGCTGCCAGTTGCTCCGCCCAGTAGCGCAGAACAGCACCATGGCCTGGTACGCTGCCACAGCCTGCTGCAAGCTCATACTCTTCCAGCCGCCGTAAAGGCTCAGCTCGGCCATCTCTGCCTCCAGCACAGCAGCGCGGTCAGCATCCGCATTACTCAGCTTGCCCTGCATGCCGTCCAGCTCTTCGCGCACGGTTTCTGCATCCATGGCCAGATATTGCTCATACTTCGCCAGCTTTTTATAATCCACCGCGCTCATCTTGCCGCGCTTGCTCTTCTTGCCCTGTTCCTCCTTGGCCTTGGCGTGCTGGATAACCTTACCCATCTTCGCCCACAGCTCATCCTTGGCAAACTTGGCCAGCTGCCCGCGCACCTGCTGCAGCACCTTCACCATCACCTCATTAAGCTTCTGCTCACCAATACTGGCCAGCATAGCCTCCGCTTCGGCATTATCAGCGGCCATGGCCGTCTCATTCAGCATCTTCTTGCGGAACGCATCCAGAATCTTTGCATTGCCCTTCAGCGCCCCCGCCGCCGGCAGCTGGCCAGTCTCAGCCATGCCAGCATACACGCTGGCCCATTGCATCAGCGTATGCACATTGCCGCGGTATCCATCCGGCAGCACCTTGCGGGCAGAACTCAGCAAGGCCTGCACCGCACCGAACATCTCCGCGCCGGTGCGGGCATCCGTGCGCCCCTCCTTGCTGGCCGCCACCCGGTTCCAGTTGGCAATCTGTGCATTAAAATCCTTTATCTGGTCAGCAGCACGCGTCACCTTCATAGCGCTACCCTCCAGCAGTCCCTGCGCGGCCTCAGACATGCTGGTTACGGAGAATGCCACCAGAGCCTCACCCGGATACTCCAGCGTCTCATTAAACGGCCTCGCATCGCGCTCCGCCGCCGTCCAGTCTCGCCGCAGCTGCACATTGCGCGCCTCAATCTCGCCGGCACTCCGCATGTAGGCATCCATTCCGTTCCTGGTATTAGCACCCTTTGCAAACCCTTCAATCTTCTGAATAGCGTGCTGCACCTCATGCAGCAAAGTCCCCAGAACCTCCTGCTCACCCAGCATATCATTCAACACAATGGCATTCCATCCATCATACATTCCCCGGTAAGCAGTAGAGCCCAACATATCACCATACACCCGATAATCTCGCAGCTGCGGATACGCCTCATACAACTCAGGAAAAGCCAGCACATCCTCCAGCAACACCGTCCGCAAAGCCGCATCAGCACCATCTTCCGCGTCTCGCTCAAACAACTCCATGTGTACCCGGAACCACGGCTTCCCGCGCAATATGCGCTCCGGCACACCCAATCTGACCGCCTCCTGCCGCACATCGTCCGCAAGCTGCTCAGCTCGCGCCCTCATCTCCTCCGTCCTTTCTCCGGCCTCCGTACGGTCATACACAGCCTTCAACTCCTGCGCGACCTCGCTTTCCTTAAGCCTCTTCAAAGCTGCCACAATCGACTCCCGGTCGGCCTCCAGCTTCGGATGCAAAGCTCGCTCAACAGGTGTAATCCCCAGATTATCTCGCATACTCGCCAGCCTGAACACAGCATTATTCGTCCGAGAAGCCCCCTTCTCTCCCAAAATAGCTCGCTCCAACAAGAGATAATCACCATCTTCCATTTCAATCTCAGGGAAAACAGCTCTCCACTCACCATACAACTTCCTGCGGAAATCCTTACGCTCGTTTTCTATGCGTTCATACTCCCTCAAAATCTCCGAGACCTCATCCTCACTCGCAGAATCCATAGCCTCATCCAGACGGTCCAGCCTGGCTTCCAGCTCGGCATACTGCCTCTGGCGACCATCCTCGACCGCCAGCTCTCGCTGCTCCTCAATAAACGCCTTTATCTCATCAACACGCTCCCGATATGACGGACTCCGGAACATCGCCTGGCTCGCATCAATCTCCACGCGCAGCTTGCCATCATCACGCCCCTTAAACGCACGATGCTTTATCTTGTCCCAATTCTTAGCAGAAGGGCCTACTACGGAGAACGTAATATCCGGATTGCTGCCATCAAACGTTCCGCGATTGTCGGTGGCAGATTTTATCTGGTTAGACTCAAAAAGAAGCATCTCGCCACTCTCAAACGAGCCTTCATCAAGCGCTTTCATGGGTGCCCACACGATACCATCGTACCCCTTCTTACGAAGTTTTGCGAGGTCGGCCTTTTTCAGCAGCTGCGATTCATTCTCTTGCGTTGCAATCCGCTTCTCATATACCCCCTCTTTCACAGCATCCAAAATCACCTTCGCTGGCTTGTCTGCATAGCTTATCGCAAGGGGATTCCTCATGTTCACGAACCCTTCATAAACCAAGCCATCACCGTACATTCCGGTGTACTTGGAAGCCGTGCGTTTCTCTGGAGTAAAGTAGATACCTGGCCCCAGATACCCACTCTTACCACTCTTGAAAATGCTGATAGGCTTACTACGAGCTGTCCCATGATACACCACCAGCGGCTCGCCGTTTTCATCTACAATCTTGCTGGCATTTGCCGGGTCATTCTCCCAGTCACCAAACCATTTCTTGAATGACTGCAAACGCACCGCCAGCCACAACACAGGCGACAAGTTCGTCACCTTTCCATTAGGTGCTATCAATGCAGTATCGTGGTCTTTTGCATACAGGGCGATATCTCTTGCTTCATCCTTGTAATTTTGCTTGATATACAGCTCTAAAGGTGTTATATTAGCCGTGCGGTGGAAGCGTGAGACACTTGTGGTCTGGGGCTGCTGAGGGGTTAAACCATCCCCTGCCACCGCCTTTTTTGTTATCCAGCCGGTTGTCAATTGCACTTTTTGCGGCGCTTTACTTCTTCTGTGAGCCTTTCCAATATGGCAATAGTATCGATACTCAACTCCTCCGTAATTCTTTATATACTCGATACCCCATTTCCCATTTTTGAAATCAGGTGTAATAGAATCATAATTCTTCAAAATATCAGGGATCATGCGGATATCATCGTACGTCAGATTCAGACCGTCCTCTTTCAAGTAATAATCTAGGCAATGCCCACGATGCGTGTGCCAAATCTCTGTTTCACGGATGACATGTAAAGCATTATGCAGATTATAATGAGCTGGCCACCCAGGATTCTGCTGGAGTAATTTATCGACATCTTCATCAGAGATTTCCCCCAGAACAATATCCGTCTGTTCAAACTTTCTGACTTTGGATTTCTCAACTCTTTCCACAGCTTCATAAAAAGGCGCGTTCGCTGCATTCCCTTTCAATCTCCCGATGACATCTCTCTGCATCACCGCAAACCCGAAAGTGCCCGTAGCCTCCGCTGCAGCATCACGCGCCTGCTGCTCCAGCTCCTCAGCCGTGGGCCCGGCCAGCTCAGCCGCAGCAGCCTTGTCCCTGGCATAATCCCCAATCGGGTCAACATCGCTCTTGCCGTCCCAGGTCAGCGCACGGAAGCGGATATTCTCATGGAAACCGCACTTCTCGTAAGCCGCCTTCAGCTCATTCAGCTCAGCCAGGCGCTGCTTCGGGTCCATATCCAGCCCCACGCTGATACCCTCCTGCTCGCTCACGCCACCCTTACCCAGGGAACGGGCCTTAGTCACCGCAGCAATATGCTTGTTAATCACCTCAATGCTCCGGGCAATGAACTCAGCACTCCGCTCCAGAGCCTCGTCAAAACTCTCCCCGAAACTCAGCAGCCCCTGGGTAGCCTCACCATCAGCGTCAGCATGCGCCATCAGCTGCAATTTCGCCGCCACATGCTCCAGGCTCTTGCCCTTGGCCAGGTCAGCCGCAGCCATGGCCTGCATCGCATCGATGCGGCTTGCATCCGGCATGTGCATGGTCAGCCGGCAGATAGCCTCCGCCATGCGCGGGTCAACCGCCCTGCTCTGGAAACGGCTCCACAAATCTTCCCTGGCTTCGCGTCCAATCAGGATACCGCGTGCAGATTTGGATCCACCACGCGTCAGGCCGCGCCGCGTCAGCTCCTCATCGGAGAGCTGCGTCTCGCGCACATAGATAGCCGCCGTCAGCTCGTCCGCCTGGTCATCCTGCATGTTCTGCTCGTAGTCCAGCAGCCGGGCCCACTTCGCATCATGAGCAGCATCCTCCGGGTACACATACGCGGCGATCATCTCCGTATTGGTGCGTTTCGCCAGGTCAAGACGATGCCGGCCTGAAATCACCTCCAGCGTACCATTGCGGCGTTGCCACACATACACCGGCGGTGCATCCTGGCGGTAATCACCCACCAGCGGATTCACCACGCCCTTCTTGTTACTGCCCACCTTCACCTGGGGAGCATCCGGCGAGAGATGCAGCCTGGCCACCGGCACCATACCCAGCCAGGCACGCGCGCCGATATTATAGCAAGCCCCCTTCGGGAACGCGGCACGCACCTCCTCCGGCAAATCGCCGGCAGGGGAGAAAGTCTGCTCATCCATGCTGCCATCCTCCCGCGGAGGCAGCACACTCTTCACATCCTCCGCAGGGCGCACACGCTCCTGCTCACGCGCATCCGCGGCATCCTGCTCCGCCTGCACCTCGCTGGCGGTGGGGGTCATATCGCCGGTGAGCATCCTGTAACGCGCACGCGCATCCTTGTAGGCCTGCACATCCACCGCTTCCAGCTCTGCGCTCTGGAAAAGACTGGCAGCCTTATGCCCAATCTCCGCCAGCACATCCTCAATATCCTGGCTTATATTCCCGCGCTCACGCCCGGTCTTGTAAGCCTCTGCCAGCTCCACAATCGCCGCCGCATCCTCCAGCGCGCGCATGTGCCACTTCACCAGGTCTTTCACCCAGGCAGGCAGCGGCAGGGCATCCGCATTCACCACCGTGTACGCGCTGGCCAGCTTGCTCATGCCCTCCGTAATCTTTCCTTGCAGAGCAGCGGCATCCAGTCCGTCATGGCCATCATAAAAGTTCAGCTTGAAACCCAGCTGCTTCACCGCCTTCTGGGCATCGCGCAGCAGCGCATGCCAGGCGCGGAGCTTCGCCGGGTCATTCCCGGTCACCTTCTTCTGGGCATGCTCAATCACATCCTCCAGCACTTCGCGCGTCTCCACCTGCCCACGCGCAGCCAGCAGCAGCGTGTCGGCCTTAGTTGTGCCGGCAGCAGGGGTAACATTCAGCACGCGGGTGGAATCTGCACCCTCCTCCCCGGTCGTCTCGCGGGCCGTTTCCAGGCGCTCCTGGAACGCCCGCTCCAGCTGCAGCCAATGCCCCAGCGGCATGTACCGGCTCAGCGCAGCAAAAGGCGTAGCCAGCGCTTCCTGCTCGCTCATGCCGGAAGCCTTGCGGGCTTCCATCTCATCCAGCGCCAGCTCTGCCGCATATTTGAACTCCTCCAGTCCCATAGCGCCGGCTTCAGAAATAACATGCTCTCCGCTCTCCGGATTCTTCGCATCGGCCATATCCTCCACCACCACCTCACCGCTCATTTCAGCGGCACGCAACAGCGCGTTAGCACCCATGGCACTCTGTGCCCGGTGAATCCGCATGCGCTCCTCCTGCTGGATATAATGCCCCAGCATCTCCAGCAGCTGCTGCTCGCCAACCTCACCGTGGAAAAGCTCGTGGCCATCTGCCCGGTCAAAAGTAGTAATCAGGTAGCGACCCTCCTTATCAATGACCTTCTCCACCTTCGGCAGATTCAGTTCCCGCCGGGCTTCCTGGTACGCGCGGGACTCATACAGCGCACGCGCTTCCTCAATCTCCCGGAACATCGTGGCGGACATCAGGCGGTTTGCCTCCGCAGCCTGCGGGTCTTTCCATGCCTCCGCACGCGCCTTGATAGCCGCATCCACGCGCTCACCGGCATCCGGCATGGCGGCAATGTTGCGCGCCGTCTCCTTGCCGATACCCTGCGCCATGAGATGCTCCACATGCTTACTGTACCCCTCGGCCGCAGCCTTAATCATGGGAGACTGCACACCGCTCAACCCGGCACCGAAAATCACCGTGGCCGCCAGCTGCTCCGGCTTGAACATCGCTTTCAGCTCCGCAGAATACTCGCTCCAGTCATACCTTCCGCCCACATCAGCCCAGCGCAGCACGCCATTCCGCAGCCCCCATTGCAGCAAGGCTTCCGCCGTGGGCTCCAGCGCACTTTCCTCCAGCACGCCCGCGCCCACTTCCAGCGCCGCGCGTGCATAGAACGAGCCCAGCAGCGTGTTCCGAACCGAACCATACCCCGGAATCTTCTTCATTATACGGACAATCAAGGGAGACTTGCCCCATCCACCGAAAGCAATCTTCTCCACCGTCACCGAAGTAGCCGCATCGATAAACGCGCTCCACTCAGCCGTGCCAGGCTTCAAGCCCTTAAAGTAAGCAGCATTCCGCTTCTCATCATACGCGCTCAGGAACGCCAGCCCGGTACCCACACCAGGCACAAAGAACGGCGCAGTCTGGCCAATCACCGAACCCAGCGCATTAGCCGTCTTAGCAAAGAAATCCGCCGTCTCCGCCGTCTCATTACCCTGCGCCTGGGCAGCATCCAGCATACCGCGAATACGTGAGTACACCGCATCATTCTTCCAGCGTGAGCGCAAAGGGCGGAGCGTCTCTTCCATCTGCTCCAGCGCGGCATCGGCTTCATCTTCCTGCCCGGTAGCGGCCAGCATCTCCACACGTTCCGCTGTCTGGCCAACAAAGCCAAGCTCCGCCAGATCCTTCTTGCGGCGCTTCACCGGATTCCCCAGAGCCAGCAGCATATTGTGCAGGAACTTGTACTCCTCGCCACTCTGGCCCTTGGCCTCCTGCATCAGCGAGAACAGCGCACCCTGGAACATACCCACCGCCTTCTCATTCAGCAGCAGATTGCCTGCTTCATCTGCATCAGAAAGCGCCGCTACCACACCATTAGCCAGGCCTTGGTCCACCATCTGCTTCAAGCCCTCCTCTGCCGTGCCGGCAAAAGCATCGCGCAGCAAGCCCATCGCCACACCGGCCTTTTCTGTGGCCACCGGGTCAAACTCCTTCGTATACACCGCGTGCTGCTCCGGCGTGAGACGCTCCGCAAGCTGAGCAGGGCTCACCCGCCCGGCCACCACATCCGCCGCAGCCTGGCTCACAATCTCCTTATTGGCCTGCCATGCCGCGCGCCGCTCCAGCAGCTGCTTGTACTCACCCTCCACCTCTGCCATGTAATCATCATACACCGCCGCGAAGGCATCCGTGCGCGTCTGGCACTCCGGCAGCGGCTTGTTCCGCTTCAGGAAATACGCACCAGGCTCCTGCTGCAGCTCCGGGAACGCATAGCGCAGCACCGTCTGTCCCTGAACAGCACGCGCATTCAGCGCATCCAGCCGGCGCACATTTGCACTCAAATCCTCCAGCTCCGGATTCTGTTTCAGGCGCTCATGCACCGCCGCATCCTCATACCGGCCTGAAAGCAGAAAAGCATTCAACTCCTCACGCCGCTGCTCAGGCGAAGGCCCTGCCATCTGCGGAATCGGCAACGGTGCCGGTGCAGGCGCATTTTCTGCATGTTCCTGCTCATTCTTCAAAACCTGCTCTGCGCCGTAATCCGGCAGCTCATCCAACCAATCAAGTTCGTTAGCCATATCAATAAAAAACGTTTAATTATTCTTCAGGGAAAAGTTCATTCTGATCCAGCGGCACCAGGCCGTCATCCGGCACATCAGGCGGCAAAGCATCATCCTCTTTCTTCTTATCCTTCTTTTCGCCGGCAGCAAAGCGGATACTGGCGCGTTTCGCATGCGTGTTATTCAGCCGCACCATCGCCACATCTGACAAAGCAAAGCCATCCACCTCACCCACGCGCACCGGCACCGGCAAATAAGCACGGCTCCCCGGCAGCGTCACATGCGCCATAGGGTTCTCTCCAAACTTCTTCACCAGCTTATCGTACTGTTCCTGCGTCACGAAAAGCACCTCCTCATCGGCCTGTTCTTTGCCGACACTATACAGCCGCTCCATATCAGCCTTGGAGCGTTCCTGCACCACCACAGGCCGCTGTTTCGCCTGGTATTCTGCATACCGCCGCCATTGAGTTTCCTTACCACTCGCACCGCTCTGCTCAGTAAACGCCGTAGCAGCACCATCAGCCTCAATCCGCACGCGCTGGTTCTCCGCAGAATCGCGGGCAGCAGACTCAAATTTTTCTTCTGCGTCCGCATCATCCCAGGAGTATGCCACGTTCATATCAATCTCCGTATCATGTTGTTCGGAATAAGTCAGGAGATACCCCATGCACTTCTCATAAGCCTGGCTATAACTGGCCTTCGGATTCCCCGCACTCCAGCGGGCCATGGCATTCCTCACATCGTGCAGAATAGCAGACTTTCGGTCTCCCAGCAGGGTGGCAGCCTCTGCATTCAGTTCAGCATCATCCTCAAACTCAGCCTTGCGATACGCCGCCATCCCCGCAGCCCAGGGTGCAATCTGCTCATCAGTCAGAGACTTCAGGAACGCATCCGTGCTGAATCGCATCTGCCCCTCCTGCTCCACGGCTCCAAGCCAGGTCTGCGCCTGCTGGCGGCAGCGCAGGCGCACAGTGTACTCATCCAGGCCGTAGCCGGTCTGCGGGTCGCTCCACTTCTTCACCATGTAGCCTACCCACATCTCCGCCTCTTCCTCATCCTGCGGCACCGGGCACGCCGCCACCTCCTCATCAAATGCCGCACGAATCTCACCGGCAAACTTCCCATAAGTCCCCTCCCGGTTATAATGCTCGCGCCACTTGTACTCCTGCTCCGTAGCGCCATTGCGAACCTTGAAACGAGGCTTCACCACCTGCCCCTGGGCAATAGCATGCTTCTCCTGCTCCGAAAAATCCTCCTGCTCCGCCCGCATGGCAGCCACGCGCTGCGCCATCGCATACACACGCTCCATACGCACCGCGTCCATATCCGCATACTGGCCACGGCCCATACGCAGCATCACGCCGGTGGGGTCATTCACCGCTTCATTCATCAGCATCTTGTAGCCCTCATCCTGCATCTTCGCATGTGCCCGCTCGTTAAACTCCAACATTTTCACCCGCGCCTCACTCTCCATCAGCAGACCAGCATCCACCTGGTTAGCCAGCTCCACAGCATACCCGCGGGCATCGCCAACCTTCTCCGCCTCCTCCAGGGCCGCAGCACCGGCACGCCGGATACCAGCCGCGCGGTACTGGTGCACCAGGCCCTCCACGCGCGTCCTGTTCTCGCTCTCCCAGTCTGAGAATTCCTGCTCATAGCGCGCCTGGCGTGCGGGGCTCCAGAACTTCGGCTTAATCTTCTCCACCTCATCCTGGGCGCGGAGATACAGCTCCTCCATCTTGCTGTCATCCAGTTGTCCATCCTGGCGCAGCACACTTTCGCGCGTGCCGGGAGCCGCCTGCAGGGCCTGCTTCAGCCGTTCCGTATGGCGGGATGCCGATTCACGCAGCTGGCGCATCGCGTCTGCCCCCGATTGGTAATCCTGCATTTTCTGGTATTCATCCAGCGCGTCCTGCCGGGCAGCAGCCCCGCTCATGGCAGCCCGCTCAATATCAGAGCCATCATACGCCACCTGGTGGGAGCGCAGCTCACTATGCACCGCCTGGCTGATATTCAGCCCAGCACCGTTGTAATATCCATCAGTCATAATCTGTCTATATCGTAAGTTCTCAAATCTTCATGCTTGCCTACCAGACTCCGCACCCAGCTGGCGCGGGTATAGCCGAACACTCCCTTGTTCTGGTGGGCAAAACGCAGAATCTTCTTCAAGTTGCCGCATGCGAACAAAACATGAGCCACGCCATGCTCCACGCGGAAAGCCAGCATAAACTCCTTATCCTGCACCAACGTGCCGTGCGTACTGATAACCTCCAGGCACAGCGCGGTATATCCATCTTCGCCCAGTAACCCATAAGCCTGTTCCGTTGCGTTCATTTCCATCTGCTCACTCTCTGCGCCAGCCGCTCGGTGCGTTCCACCAGTTCTGCCAGATTGTACACACGGCGTTCCTCTTCATCCCTGCCGCTTCCGAACCCGCGCCTGAAGCTCATACGGTCATAACGCCCGGACTCCAGGCACATGCGCCCCGCCGCGCCCACGCTCCGCAAGTCACCGTAGGCATACGCCACATACAGTTCCCGCTCTGCGTCCGGCTGGGGGTAAGCCAGGAAAAACACCCAGGGAGTTGCCAGCACCACGCCGCCCTGGGAAAGGCACAGGTTCATCCATGCTTCAGCCGTACCTTCGCCCTCCACCTCATCCAGCAGGCGGGCACCATCGTGCGTAGCGTCTCCTGTCATTTCAGCCATGAATCTACTCCTTTGGAAATTGCCGCTGCAAAATCTTTCTCAGCCTGCTCATTGCGGTTGCCGTGGCTTTCCATCGTACCAGGCAGCCCGGCAGAATACATGCTGCCAACACCGGCACCGGCCTGGGCACCCATCTTCGCGCCCGCCGGGCCACCAAAATATGCTCCCACAGCAGCACCAACTGCCGTGAGCGACCCTGTCACCATAGCCGCCTTATTCGCATTGTGAGCCTTCATCTTGTGAATCTGCGCCATGGAATCCTGGTAATCGGCCGATGCTTCTGCACCGCGCTCTGCCAGCTCGCCACTACGCCGCAGCATAGTAGACTGGAAACGGCTGGAAACATCCTGCATGCTACGGTTCAGCACCATATCCTGCGCGGCCTGCTCATAGCGGGCCAGCGCGCTGATTTCCGGCTGGCTGCCGCTGCCCTCCGCAGTGAACCCACTGGCCGCGCGGGCGGCCTGCACCGCAGCACCGGCCTGGCGCTGCTCCTTGCGCAGGCGGCTCATATTCTCCGCCGCCTGCTCACCGGCCACCTTGTTCTCCAGCTCCAGGCGTGCAGCCTGCCCCTCAGCCTTGCCGCGTTCTGCCTTGCCCTGCGCCCGCGCCACCCGCGCATTGGCCGCCGCCACGCGGCCCGCGCCCTTGTGGCTTTCCGCCAGGCCGAAATTTCCAAATGACTCTCCCATATCACGCAGTAATGCTATCGTTCATCAAACGCTCCAGCGGATGCTGGTCATTGGAAGCATCCTGTTTCGCATCCAGCCACATAGCCTCACGCAACACCGATTCAGCCTTGCCCAGCAGCTCCTGGCGCTTTGCTTCATCTCCGCTCACGCAGCCGCATACCGATGCGGCCAGATGGTAAATGAGAGCCTGGGCGAAATCCGGCATATCATCGGGAATGCAGCCCCTGGCCACGGCTTCGCTGGAAGTGTACACCAGGCTCACTTCCCCATTCTCCCAGCCGTCCACCTCCGGCACCAGTTCTGCGCCGAACCTTCGGCGC
>JAFNWZ010000266.1 GCA_017379255.1 Akkermansia sp.
AATGCGCTGAGCAACGGTTATGCCCTTACTCTGTCTGTCGAGAACTCCGGGGTAGCTCATGCCTATACCCTCTGGGGGGCAGAATACGAAATAACCACCAACGGCTATGAACTCACCGCCGTATGGCTCACCAATTCAGACGATATCAATAACGAGCCTCAGCTGTTCTGCAAGGATGTCATTTGCACCTACTCAGAAAAAAACGGCGGAACCGGAAGCGTTGCTTTTGATGAAAACATGGGAGCAACCTTCGCGGAAGTTTCCGGTCTTCGCTCCGCACCTCGTTCTGTCCCCGAGCCAGTATCGGCTACTCTTTCCCTGCTGGCGCTGGCCGGTCTGGCTTGCCGACGCCGCAGATGAAGCTCCATACGGTCATTTCACGCACTAAAACCGAAACGGCGTATCCACCCGGATACGCCGTTTTCTGCACCTACTCCACCTCATCCGGCGTAATCGGCTGCTTATCCAGCGCCCGCCAGGCCCAGGCAATGTAGGCCAGCACAAAGGGAATCACAAAGGAAACCACCGTCATCGTTTTAAGGGTAAAGAGACTGGAAGAACTGTTGGCAATGGTGAGCGAGCTCTGCTCATCGACCACAGAGGGATAATAAGCGGTGTTGTTCCACCCGGCGCAGAGCAGCAGCGCCAGTACCACCAGCACACTGCCCGGGCCGGCCAGCCAGAATGACTTCCGCCAGCCGCGCAAGCCCAGCACCAGCCCGGCCAGCACGAGCACCACGCCCACCAGCAGCACGGCGGCGACACCCGGCATATCGAAGAGATTATTCAGATACTTGTGCTGCACCGGGTACACGAGGCCATCCAGCATGTAGCCCATGCCGGTGGAGGTGAGCCAGTAACCCAGCCAGGTGAAGAAGAAGAGGAGGAAGAAGGCGCCCTCCATCCAGAGGCGGCGGCGGCAGGTTTCGCGCAGCGCGGCATCTGCCATGCAGCCCAGGAAATACAGGCAGGCCAGCAGGCGGGTGAGCAGGAATACGCTAAGACCCAGCAGCAGGTTCTGCGGCACCAGGGCGGCTTCCAACCCGTGCAGCGGGTTCGCCCAGCGGGAAATCACCGGCATGGCGGGATTGGTGACGGCCAGCTTATCGACCACAAATTCCGCCCCGGTAAAGAAGGTGCCCACGGCGGTACCGATAAGCAGCGGGCCGAGCACACCATTGAGGAAGAGGAACACGCGGTAGGTATTCATGCCGAGCAGGTTGCTGCGCCTGAGCTGGAACTCGTACGAAACAGCCTGCAGCACAAAGCAGAGCAGGATGAGTGTCCACACCCAGTACGCACCGCCGAAGCTGGTGCTGTAAAAAAGAGGGAACGAAGCAAAGAACGCCCCGCCGAAGGTGACCAGGGTGGTAAAGGTGAGTTCCCACTTGCGCCCGGTGGCCAGCAGGAGCATGCGGCGGTGTTCCTCTGTCCTGCCGAGAGTCCAGATGAGTGACTGCCCGCCCTGCACAAACATGAGGAAGACGAGCAGCGCCCCCAGCAGAGAAACCAGGAACCACCAGTAGTGTTGGAGTAAGGAAATATCGTTCATCGTTATGCAGCAGTGTTATCAGTTTCAGGGCCGGTGGCGATGGCGCGCGCCATGATGCTCACTTCTGCCACCAGCAGCAGCGTGAACAGCCCCAGGAAAATGAAGAACGTGGTCTGCACCGTGCCCACATCCAGCCGGGAAATAGCCGCCACATTGGGCAGCAGCCCCTGAATGGCCCAGGGCTGGCGCCCAACCTCAGCCACCACCCAGCCAGCCTGGCTTGCCAGCCATGCCAGCGGTGTGGTGAGCACGATGGCCAGCAGCGCCCATTTCCAACGCATGATGTATTTACCCCGCAGGAGCAGCCCGGCAAAAAGCGCCAGGAAATACCCGCCCAGCATCACCATGATGCGGAAGCTGTAAAAGGTCAGCGGCACATCGGGCACCAACTCTGCGGGCGATTTGAGGTATCCATAGCCGAAGCAATCGAAATTCGCGCGCAGAGTTTCCAGCGCCTCCTGCTTTTCTGCGGCATCGCGGGCGGTGCGGTAGGTTGCCAGGGCAGCAATAGCGATGCGTCCGCGCTGCATTTTCTCCTTGGCGGAAAGTGCCACTCCGCCCTCCGGCAGCGGGTAGCCGCCCGCCAGCAGATTGCGGATGCCAGGCACGTAGCCATCGAGTTCATGAGTGGCCAGGAAGGAAAGTGCACAGGGCATTTCCACCTGGAAGAGGAAGCGCTCCTCAGTGGTGGGCTCTGCCCAGTTCACGCCGGGGGTAAGAATACCGCCGAGCACCAGCCCCTGGCTGGTGCCGCCCTCGTAAAGCCCCTCTGCAGCGGCCAGCTTCATGGGCTGGTGCAGCGCTATGTCCCGCCCGCTCTGGTGACCGGTGTACGCAGTAAGCAGCGCCGCCACCAGCCCGAACCAGCAGGCTACGCGGATGCTGGCTTTCGCAAAATCTGTATGGCGGGCACGCAACAGATACCAGCAGCTCACGCCCACCACAAACATAGCCCCCAGCACCCAGGAGGAAGTGACCGTGTGGCAGAACTTCACCACCGCCACAGGGGAAAGCGCCACGGCGGCAAAATCCACCATTTCATTGCGCACAGTATCGGGGTTGAATTCCATGCCCACGGGGTACTGCATCCAGGCATTGGCCACGAGAATCCACCAGGCCGAAAGTGTGGCGCCTAAAATGGTGAGCCAGGTGGAGGCCAGATGTGCCCCCTTGCCCACCTTGTTCCAACCAAAATACATGATGGCAATGAAGGTGGATTCCATGAAGAAAGCAACGATGCCCTCAATAGCCAGCGGCGCGCCGAAGATATCGCCCACAAACCAGCTGTAATTGCTCCAGTTTGTGCCGAACTCGAACTCCAGAATGATGCCGGTGGCCACGCCCATGGCAAAGTTGATGCCGAAAAGCTTCATCCAGAACCGCGCGGTCTGTTTCCAGAACTCGCGGCCGGTGCGCACGTAGAGCGTTTCCATGATGGCCATCACCACCCCAAGCCCCAGGGTGAGCGGCACAAATATCCAGTGGTACATGGCTGTGAGCGCAAATTGCGCGCGTGACCAATCGACAAGGGACGAATCTATGGCATCCATACAATTTTTATGGTTCTGTTGACACGCGGTTAGTCAGCTCAGACGACACCGTCTGCACCTTATCCTGCTCACTGCCCTGCAGATACGCGGAAAAGAAAAAGGCTTTCAGCACCGCAAACATGATGAAAAGCTTCAGCAGGATAATGCACCACAGCGTGCGCCCCAGCGTCATGCTGCGGAAGCCGTCCACATAAAACTTCACTATCCTGCCCGGAAGCATACTCTCATTATCAACACTCACCCGCGCACATGCAAGCTCAAAATGCGTTTCCAGCCCTAACTCAATGAGCGCGCCCGGCCTCCACAGAAAGCCCCTGCAGCCAGGCGCTCTGCTCCATTCCACAGGCCTCAGCGGCGGTAAAGGGCATACGGGGACGCCAGTTGGTACCTCCCTCGGTGCCGGGGGTATTCAGGCGCACGGGAATATCGAACAGCTCAGTCCACATGAGGGCGGCGTAGGCAGAATGGCACTGCAGCAGTGCGCGGATGAGGGCATGCTTGATACCCTGGTGCCAGTGAACCATGCATTCGCGGTGGTGCAATCCCGCGAAATCCCCCAGCCAGCAGAGCACGCGGGCGCAAT
>JAFNWZ010000267.1 GCA_017379255.1 Akkermansia sp.
AGGCCACCAGGGTGGCGTACGCATGCCCGGGCAAATCTATTTCGGGAACAATGGTGATACCGCGGGCTGCTCCATATCCGATGAGCTGGCGCATTTCCTCCTGGGTATAGAAACCGCCGTAGCAATGGGTGAAATGGGAGCCGATTTCGTGTTCCTTCCAATTCCAGGTGGTGGAGGAAAGCTGCTTCCGCCAGGCGCCGATGCTGGTCAGACGCGGGTATTTTCTGATTTCCAGCCTCCAGCCGGGGCCATCGGTCAGGTGAAGGTGCAGGTGGTTGAAGTTCAGTGCCTCCATGCGGTTCATCAGCTGTTTCAGGACAGCCGGCTCAAAGAAATGGCGCGAAACGTCCACATGCAGGCCGCGCCAGGTGAGGGCTGATGCCTCTTTTCCCCAGGCCGCGCCGCACAGGAAGAACAGTATAACGGTTATTAAGCGTATGAAATCCATGGTATGAATGGCAGGAGAACAGCGCACCGCTTTCCATTGCAGGAAAGCGGTGCGTGAGGGGGGAATGGCGGTGGATTACTTCACCAGGCTGTGGCCGGTCATTTCGGCAGGCTGCTCGATGCCGAGCAGGTGCAGCAGCGTGGGGGAGATATCGGCCAGGATACCATCGCTCAGGGTGATGGAGTCCTGATCGGGTCCGCAGTAGATGAGGTCAACCAGGTTGGTGGTGTGGGCGGTGTTGGGGGAGCCGTCCGGGTTGAGCATGTTCTCGCAGTTGCCGTGGTCGGCGCAGATAAGGCAGCAGCCGCCCAGCTCAAGAATCTTGTTCACGCTCTTTTCCAGGGCTGCGTCCACAGCCTCACAGGCGGCGATGCCTGCCTCGAGGTAACCGGTGTGACCCACCATGTCGGGGTTGGCGAAGTTCATGATGGCGATGTCGTAGTTGCCAATGGCTTCCACAAACTTGTCGGCCACTTCGCCCACGCTCATCTGGGGCTTCTGGTCGTAGGTGGCTACCTCACGGGGGGAGGGCACCAGGATGCGGTCCTCGCCTTCGAACTGGGTTTCAACACCGCCGTTGAAGAAGAAGGTCACATGGGCGTATTTCTCCGTTTCTGCGATGCGGAGCTGCTTGAGCCCGGCCTTGGCGATGACCTCGCCCAGAATGTTGGAGAGCTGTTCCTGTTCGAACACAATCGGGGTGGGATAGCAGGCCTCGTATTCGGACATGGTGACATAGTGCACCTTGGGCTGCACGGTGCGGTCGAAGCCGTCGAAGTCCTCATAGATGAAGGCGCGGGAAAGCTCGCGGGCGCGGTCGGCGCGGAAGTTGAAGAAGTACACCACGTCGTTGTCGCGTACGCGCTGCGTAGCGGCATCCACGAATACGGCGGGCTTCATGAATTCGTCTGTCACGCCGGCTTCATAGCTCTGGCGGGCATATTCCGCGGGGGTGCAGGTGCAGGCTTCGCCCTTGCCGAGCACGATGGCGTCCCAGCCGATCTGCACGCGGTCCCAGCGCTTATCGCGGTCCATGGCGAAGAACCGGCCCACCACGGTGGCAATCTTTGCACCGTAGGGAGCCACGGCGTCCTGCAGCTG
>JAFNWZ010000268.1 GCA_017379255.1 Akkermansia sp.
GCTGCGGGATTTGCCTTGCCCCGAGTAGTACGGAACGCGCGGAAGAGCAAAACACCCCCAAGCTCCACCAGGCAGATGAAAGCGAAGAAAGGAACGGCAAACATCGACATCGGGAAGTTAAAGGGACCACCCGAAGATGCCGTGACATCTCCCGTGGAGAGGACAACCACCGGCAACCAGGTGATGCCCCACGCGATGAGTAGGTTACGGAACAGTCGCCATTTGCCGGGCCACAGCACCCAGGCCAGGGCAAAAGCAGCCGCTACAGCTACATATTGAGCCACAGCAAAGGGTACAAGTCCCTCCAGCAAGGCATACATCCAATCCCATAGGAGCGGTGATTCTCCCTGAGCCGCCCACGCATTGTGGTGTAAATGCAGGAGTCCCACAGTTGCCACAATGGCCACAAGTATAAGCAAAAGGATAGAGATGCTGATTCGGCGTATCATTTGCGTATGTAATGTCGCTATTATATAGACGCTCCCGGCGGGCAATTTGTTGCGAGTTTCGTGCTCTCCTGTTGCCGATGGCGCAAAAACACACTCCGTCTCCTCCAGGGCTCCGCAGCGGCAGGCTGCATGCGATAGCCAAAAGTTGGAGCTCAATAGAGCCACCGGCTTATTCATTTCGCGTGCTTGCGCATTTTCTGTCTGGAACGTCTATGTGCTTTATTCCCTGACTTTTTTCTTCTTTCCTCTAAATCATTCATTGCCCAGTTCTGCCGTATTTTTTTCAGCAATATCATAATGCCCGTATGGCAGATGAAAGCAAAAAGCAGGGCAAGGTAACACAGTCCATGATAGGGGTGGCCATATCTGTTTCTTATCGTGACATCTCCATCATGCGGGAACAGGTTCAGAATGGGATAAAGCACCATGAACAACCCAGCCACCAGCAGAATATCCCAGAAGCCAAAATGGAATGTCTTGCTTTGTCGGGCAGGAGTGAAGGAGGAGTCCTTGTTGACGAGAGAAAGAACCGAAAGCAGAATTAACACCAGCCCGACCACGCTGAGGGTAATCAGACGGCTTGATATGCTGACTTCTGCGAGAAGCATGTGCGGAAGTTAGTTGCGAGGATTGGGGGTGAAAATATGGAACTTTTGCCGCCGCAGGCGGATAAGGCAGCGCAGCTCCAGCAGGATTCCAACCACCACCGAGACTGACAGAAGGTACATCCACCACCTAACGTAATCCGCATGTGCAACCATCCTTGACAGAATGTCCAGGGGGAAGAGATAATAGACGAAGAGATTGCCGATGGGAGTCGGGCGGGGAATTTCTGTCAAGTCGCGTGATTCGCCGGCAGTCGGCAGACTGAGCCCTAAGCTGGCAAGGTGTTTTTCCAGCTCAGCCGACGAGCTAATATTGACAAATCCTTCCTTGGGGCGGCTGTACCCTTTTGTATATTTCACAAAGAGGTAATCAACGCGGCCATTAGCCCGTCGCTTGCACGAGGCAATGAGCTGGGGCTGCAGCGTTACAGACACCGCAACAGGTCTGCTGCCCCAAAAGGGGTCTTCCACGATAAGAGCCCGTTTATCTGTGAGGAGGTAAAGAGTGCGGGATTCTCGCTGCCGCATGCTATGCAACAACCACAGCGATCCCCCAAGCACAATCAGACCATAGAAGACCCCGGCGGCTCGGACAAACAGCACAAGGAGCAGACAGGCTATCGCCATGGCACAGGCTACGGTGATTTTCTCTACATCCCACCGGGGTGTTCTGTGCTCAGCCCACAGCACGGTCTCATCCGCATCAAGAACAAAATCGGCTGCCTGTTTTTCCTCTGTGTACATATCCACCTGATTCTACTGATTCAATGTATAGGTGTCAACCATTATCAAAATATGATTTTCAGCCTTATAGATGCTCCCGGCGGGCAGCAACAGCTCGCAGCGTGGGACGCACAAAGTAAAATGGGAATGCTGTTTTATTGGGCGAGGCCGATGAGCAGAAGGGTACGGTTTTTCATACGTTGGGGTTATGGTGCTGCTGTACGCCTGGGTTTATGTTTGGTGGTTGTTTTCTTTGATTTTTTCTTTTTGGGTGCGGAGAATTTGTATTGCGGGGCAGAGTAGATGCGCACGTAATCGATGTCAAAGTTGGCGCTTCTGGCCTTCAGTTCTGCGGGGGTGGCCTGGCCTGGCCAGTTACCGCCTATCTGTTGGTCAATCAACAGGTAGAATTCCACATCCCGGTCAAAAGGCCAGTGCGTGAATCCCTCACTGGTGAAGAATCCTGTTTTTTTGCCGTCAA
>JAFNWZ010000269.1 GCA_017379255.1 Akkermansia sp.
AGATCCGCAATGTGATCCGCATCCTCTCGCGAAAGACGAAGAACAATCCGGTGCTCATCGGCGAGCCCGGCGTGGGCAAAACCGCCATTGCCGAGGGGCTGGCGCGCCGCATTGTGAACGGCGACGTGCCGGAAAGCATGAAAGGCAAGCGCCTGGTGAGCCTCAACATCGGCTCCATGCTGGCGGGTGCCAAGTACCGCGGTGAATTCGAGGAACGCCTTAAAGCCTTCATCAAGGAAGTCACCGCCAGCAATGGAGAAATCATCCTCTTCATCGACGAGCTGCACACCCTGGTGGGCGCAGGTGCCGGCGGCGAAGGCTCCATGGATGCCGCCAACCTGCTCAAACCCGCCCTGGCGCGTGGCGAGCTGCGCACCATCGGCGCCACCACGCTGGATGAATACCGCAAATACATCGAAAAAGACGCCGCGCTGGAACGCCGCTTCCAGCCCGTCTACGTGGCCGAACCGAGCGTGGAAGATACCATTGCCATCCTGCGCGGTCTGAAAGAACGCTACGAGGTGCACCACGGTGTGCATATCACCGACGGCGCACTGGTGGCTGCCGCCACCCTGAGCAACCGCTACATCACCGACCGCTTCCTGCCGGACAAGGCCGTGGACCTGGTGGACGAAGCTGCCGCCCGGCTCAAGATTGAGCTGGACTCGATGCCCAGCGAAATTGACGAGCTGAACCGCAGCGCCATGCAGCTGGAAATGGAACGCCAGGCACTGGCCAAGGAAAAAGACGATGACTCCAAGGCGCGTCTGGAAAAAATCACCCGCGAACTGGCTGACACCCGCGAAAAGGTGGATGCCATGGTAGCCCAGTGGAAGAGTGAGAAAGACGTGGTGGTGAAAGCCCGCGAAGCCCAGAAGAAGATAGACACCCTGCGCACCGAGGCCGAACAAGCCCAGCGCAAGGGAGACCTGGGGCGCGCCTCTGCCATCCTCTACGGAGAAATCCCCGCGGCCGAACATGCCGCCAAAGAAGCCCGCGAAGCCCTGGCTGCCCTGCAGAAGAGCGGCACCGGCCTGCTCAAGGAAGAAGTGACCGAGGCGGATATTGCCAAGGTGGTTTCCACCTGGACCGGCATTCCCGCGGCCCGCATGGCCGAGGGCGAGCGCGAAAAGCTGCTGCACATGGAGGAGCGCCTCGGGCAGCGCCTCATCGGCCAGAAAGAAGCGGTCAAGGCCGTGGCCGATGCCGTGCGCCGTTCCCGCGCCGGGCTGCAGGACGAGAACCGCCCGCTGGGCTCGTTCATCTTCCTGGGGCCCACCGGCGTGGGCAAGACCGAGCTGGCCAAAGCGCTGGCCGAATTCCTCTTCGATGACGAAACCGCCATGGTACGCATCGACATGAGCGAATACATGGAGAAGCACAGCGTCTCCCGCCTCATCGGCGCACCTCCAGGCTATGTGGGCTACGATGAAGGCGGCCAGCTGACCGAGGCCGTGCGACGCAGGCCGTACAGCGTGGTGCTTTTCGATGAGATTGAGAAGGCACACCCGGATGTATTCAACGTGCTGCTGCAGGTGCTGGACGATGGCCGCATCACCGATGGCCAGGGCCGCACGGTGGATTTTACCAATACCGTGCTCATCATGACCAGCAACATCGGCAGCCAGTTCATCCTGACCGAGTCCGATGCCGCCACCCGCAACACCCGGGCACTCGATGCCCTGCGCGGCCACTTCCGCCCGGAATTCCTCAACCGCATCGACGAAATCATCATCTTTGACCGCCTGCAGGGTGAGGATCTGAAGCAGATTGTGGGCATCCAGCTGCGCCGCGTCCGCAAGCGCCTCGAAAACCGCGGGCTCCGCATGCAGCTCAGCGATGCCGCCGCCGCCCTGGTGGCAGAACACGGCTACGACCCCGTCTACGGTGCCCGCCCGCTCAAACGCGCCATCCAGCATGATATCCTCGACCCGCTCAGTATGGCCATTCTGGAGGGCAGGTATCCCGAGGGCAGTACCATCCATATAGATGCAGAGGACGGCAAAATCATCTTCAGATGATTTTGCCCGGCCTCCATCCCCCGCGCCCCGCTGGCGCGGGGGATTTCATACCGCGCAGCGGTATTTCATCCCTGGCGCAGCCAGGGATTTCATCCGGCAACGCCGGATTTCATACGCCCACAGGGCGTATTTCATTGAGCACCGCGCCAGCGGGGCGACTATTGCACGCCCGCCAAGTTAACCGCGCCTGATAACCACGCCAAAGCCGCGCGGCATAGGGAAAATTATCACACACAGTAAACATGATATTTTTTAACAATCTGCAAAAGAGACCATTGCATACAGCCGGCACTGGAGATAAACAGCGCAGGAATACATAACATCCCTTATTCCCCGCATATCCGACTTGGTTTCCGGGCGCGCTGGTTCACTCCGGCGGGCAATAGTCGCACCGCTGCGCGGTGCTCAATGAAATACGCCCTGCGGGCGTATGAAATCCGGCGTTGCCGGATGAAATCCCTGGCTGCGCCATGGATGAAATACCGCTCCGCGGTATGAAATCCCGGTGCTGGCGCACCGGGATGCTATGCAGCACACGCTGCACTCGTGGTGATTAGACTTGCAAGAAATAGCACTATCTGCTACAATACCCCCAGCGTTATGACACCGAAACACATTGTAGCCGTTATCGACTATGGCTCACAGTACACGCAGCTGATTGTGCGCCGCGTGCGTGAGCTGGGCTTCCTCGCCAAGCTGTATGCGCTGGAGGATCTGCACGAAATCAGCGAACCGGGCGCCATCATCCTTTCCGGCGGCCCGCGCAGCACCTCTGAGCCGGATGCCCCGGATATTGACTTTGAATGGCTCACCTCGTTTGGTGTGCCGGTGCTGGGCGTGTGCTACGGCATGCAGCTGCTCAACATCAAGACAGGTGGCACCGTGCGCCCGAGCAACAAGCGCGAGTACGGCCCCGCCGCCCTGGTGCCTGAGAAGCTGGAGGGTCTGTATGCCGGCATGAGCCCCTCCTCCCAGGTGTGGATGAGCCATTCCGACACCGTGGACCACCTGGCAGACAACTGCCGCGTGATTGCCCGCAACAGCGATGGCGTGCCGGTTTCCCTGCAGTGGGGTGAGCAGATGTTCGGCATCCAGTTCCACCCGGAGGTGACCCACTCCCACGAGGGCCGCACCATCCTCAAAAACTTCCTTTCCTACGCCAAGGACCTGGCTAAATTCGACATCGGTGACTTCAAGCGCGAGCTCATCGAAGACATCCGCGCCAAGGTGGGCGACAAGCAGGTGGTCTGCGGCGTTTCCGGCGGCGTGGACAGCACCGTGCTGGCCGTGCTGCTGCACGAGGCTGGTGTGAATGTGCGCTGCATCTTTGTGGACAACGGCCTGCTGCGTAAGGACGAGGCCAAGGAAGTGCAGGCCAACTTTGCCCGCATGGGTGTGGAGATTGAAACCGTGGACGCCAGCGAGCGTTTCCTCGCTGCCCTGGCTGGTGAGACCGCCCCGGAAAAGAAGCGCCGCATCATCGGCAACCTGTTCATCGATGTGTTCTGGGACGCCGTGGGCGATGCCGAGATGCTGGCCCAGGGCACCCTCTACCCGGACGTGATTGAAAGCGCCTCCAACGCCAAGAGCAAGGCCTCTGTCATCAAGACCCACCACAACCGCGTGGAACGCGTGCTCAAGATGCAGGAAGAGGGCAAGGTCATCGAGCCGCTGGCCTTCCTGTTCAAGGACGAAGTGCGCGAACTGGGTGCTTCCATGGGCATCTCGCACGACATCCTGTGGCGCCACCCCTTCCCGGGCCCGGGTCTGGCCGTGCGCTGCCCCGGTGAGGTGACCAAGGAGCGCCTGGATATCATCCGCGAATGCGATGCCATCTTCATCGGCACGCTGCGCAAGTGGGACTGGTACGATAAGTGCTGGCAGGCCTACGCCGGTCTCATTCCCGTGAAGACCGTGGGCGTGAAGGGCGACGAACGTTCCTACGAATTCGCCACCAACCTGCGCGCCATCGTGTCTGAGGACGCCATGACCGCCGACTGGGTGCAGCTGCCCTACGACCTGCTGCGCGAGGCGTCCAACCGCATTCTCAACGAGGTTTCCGGCATCAACCGCGTGCTCTTCGACGTGA
>JAFNWZ010000270.1 GCA_017379255.1 Akkermansia sp.
AACAAGAGAAAATTCAAAGCCAACCGCTTCACCAATGCCGAAATTGCCGTGGCGCTGGATAAAATCGAGCTGGCGCAGCAGCAGGACTCTTCCAAAATTGATAAATACGGCCTGATTGCCTCCGTCAAGCCCGCTTTCCCCTGCGCAGACAAGCTGTGGGCAGAAGTGCGCAAGGAAATGAATTACTACGCCGGCATCAGCAAGAAACAAAGGCGGGAGTTCGAGACCGAAGGCATCCAGCGCGCCTCGTTCGCCTGTGCCTGTTTTGTTTTCTCCCTTATCGGTGTGCCCCTGGCCATCACCGCACGCCGTAAAGACACCTCCACCGGCTTCGCCATCGGCATCATGGTGGCAGCACTCTATTTCATGGCGCTGGTGTTCTGCGAACTCTCCCGCAAATCCGGTGGCATTACACCTTACATCGTATTGTGGATACCTAACGTAATTACAATAGGTTTCGCCATTTGGCAACACCAGAAAGCGAAGTTCCGAGGTTGATTTTCAGACACACAAAAAAACACCGTCTCCGTTGTTTCGGAGACGGTGTTTATATTTCCTGCATTTAATCGAGGCGGCGGCCTGTGCGCTGCTCGTAATCAGCACGCTGGTCTTCCCCAATCTGCCCCACAGAGAAGTACCTGGCCTCCGGGTGATTAAACACCAGGGCGCAGACGGAGGATGCAGGCTGCATCATGCAGGTCTCCGTCAGGCATGCGCCTGTGCGCTCTGTAGCGTTCAAAAGCTGGAACACGGTGCGTTTTTCCGCATGGTCAGGCTGGCTGGGGTAGCCGCACGCGGGGCGGACCATGCTACTTTCATCCACGCTCCACAATTGCTGCACAATGGATTGCACACATTCCGCCAGAGCTTCAGCCAGCATATTAGACACCGCCGCCACCAGCAAGGCATTATACGGGTCGTGCGCGGCATTAAGCTCTGTAGCCCACTCATCCGCTCCGTGTACAGACACCTGCATAGCACCAGCATAACCCTGCTCTGCCGCCACAAAATCAGCCAGAGCCAGGCAGCGCTGCGCGCCGGGTTTCTGCTGGCGCAACGTATGCAGCACCGTACCGTCCGGAAGCACCAAATCATCTGCCCCGCTCTTCGATACTGGCCAGATACCAAAACAGGCGCGCGCCTTCAGGCGGGATTCTGTCAGAGCGCGCCGCAGAAGAGCCTCTGCATCGGCACGCAGCTGTGCCGCCTCATGCTTTTTCGCCGCATCTCCACCCAGCATGCCGAAAGTATGCAGTGTGATATTCCAATCCGCCTTATCGAGAAGCTGCTGCCAGGCCAGCGGGAAATCCGGCTGCGGCGTGTGGCAGGAGCACCCCTCCGGCACCCCCGCCGTGAACACCCCCGTGCGTTGCGGCACGGGCTGTTTTCCTGCGGCGGCAGACCGCTGGCGGGCTTCTGCCAGCGGGAGCAAGGGAGTGGAAGCCTGCTCATGCGCCTCGCGCAAACGAGCCTGCTCCGCCTTATGCTCTGCTACAAAGGCCTCCCTGCCAGCCCCGGCAAGTGCTGAAGCCACCGGAACAATGGCGGAGGCATCAGATGTCTGCACCACCACACCGGCGGGATACAGCGGCGCCAGTTTAATGGCCGTGTGCTGCGGGCTGGTGGTAGCACCGCCCACCAGCAGCGGAGTATTCATGCCAGCCTCCTGGAACATACGGGCCACCGTGGCCATTTCATCCAGAGAGGGCGTAATCAGGCCGGAAAGAGCCACCAGAGCGGCATTTTCACGGCGGGCGGCCTCGAGAATCAGCTCCGGCTGCACCATCACCCCCAGATCAAGCACGCGGAAACCGTTGCACGCCAGCACCACGCCTATGATATTCTTGCCAATGTCGTGCACATCGCCCTTCACCGTGGCCAGTACCACAGTGGCCGCTGCCTTCTGCCCGGCATTCTGCTGCTCCAGCAGCGGTGTCAGTACAGCTACGCTCTGCTTCATCACGCGGGCACTCTTCACCACCTGCGGCAGGAACATCTTCCCGGCGCCAAAGCGGGCACCCACTTCTTTCATCCCCTCCATAAGCGGGCCCTCAATCACCTGCAGTGGTGAGCCGCATACCTCCAGGGCCTCGCGGGTGTCTGACTCAATAAACTCAGTAATACCATTCACCAGCGCATAAGCAAGCCGCACCTGCACGCTCAGCGTGCGCCAATCCGCCTGTTTTGCGGCAGCGGCAACCGGCGCACCACTGCCGGCAGCCTTGAGCGCATCGCGCGCGGCGGCCAGCTCCTGCGCATAAGCAATCAGGCATTCCGTGGCATCCTCCGCTGAATTCAGCAGCACATCCTCCACCAACTTGCGGCGGTGCGCCGGAATCGTCTCATACGGAGTCATGAGTGCCGCATTCACAATGCACAAATCCAGCCCACCTGCGCAGGCATGGTGCAGGAACGCACTGTGCATAGCCTCACGAATCGGGTTATTGCCGCGGAAAGCAAAGCTCACATTGGAAATGCCGCCGGAGAGATGGCACAGCGGGAACAAGCGGTGAATTTCTCCCGCAGCGCGGAAAAAGTGCAGAGCCAGCTCTGCATGCTCCGGCAGGCCGGTACCGACGGTCAGCACATTGGGGTCGAAAATGATATCCTCCTCTGCAAAGCCGACTTCCTGCGTCAGTAGGCGGTGCGCGCGGGTTGCAATCGCCACGCGGTCATCATAGCCGCAGGCCTGTCCCTTCTCGTCAAAGCCCATCACCACAACCGCAGCACCAAAGCGGCGGATGATGCGGGCCTGGCGCAGGAACTCCTCCTCGCCATTCTTCAGGGAAATGGAATTCACGATAGCCTTGCCCTGCACGCACTTCAACCCGGCCTCAATCACTTCCCATTTCGAGGAATCAATCATGCAGGGTACGCGGGCAATATCCGGCTCTGCCGCCACCAGATTCAGGAAGCGGCTCATGGCGGCCGGGCCGTCAATCATGCCATCGTCAAAACAGAAATCAAGCACCTTGGCGCCTTTTTCCACCTGGGCGCGGGCAATTTCCAGCGCTTCTTCATATTTTTCCTCACGAATCAGGCGGGCAAACTTAGGCGAGCCTGCCACATTGCACCGCTCACCCACATACAGCAGGCCCTGGCTGCGGTGGTGGTTGTAGGCCTCCAGACCGCTCAAGCGCAGCGTACCATCCTGCACATAAGTGGGAATGGCACGCGGTGCGCAGTCTTGCACCGCCTCCCGGATGGCGGCAATGTATTCCGGCGTGGTGCCGCAGCATCCGCCCACAATATTCAGGAGTCCCTCCTGTGCAAACCCGCGCAGGATTTCCGCCATCTGCCCGGCAGAATGCTCATACCCCGTGGGGCTGAGCGGATTGGGCAAGCCGGCATTCGGATACAGGCACACCGCGCAGTCCGCCAGTTCCGCAAGCCTTGCGGCAAAGGGTTTCATGAGGTCGGCCCCGAGCGCGCAGTTAATGCTGATTGCCAGCGGGGCGGCATGGCGCACGCTGTTCCAGAATGCCTCCACCGTCTGCCCGGAGAGGGTGCGGCCGGCGCGGTCTGTAATCGTGAAGCTGATGATAAGCGGCGGCAGTTCGCGTTCCTGGCGCAGTTCATCAATAGCATAGAGGCAAGCCTTGGCATTCAGCGTGTCGAAAATGGTCTCCAGCAGCAGAATATCCACCCCGCCATCTGCCAGTGCCATCACCTGGTCGCGGTACGCGCGGTACAACTGGTCAAAATTCACCGCGCGGAACCCGGGGTCCGTCACTTTGGGGGAAAGAGAGGTGGTCACCGCCATCGGGCCAATGGAACCAGCCACCAGAACCGGACGGTTCTCCCGCTCCTCCGCCTCCACCGCGGCCTCGCGGGCAAGCGCGCAGGCTGCCAGATTCATTTCGCGGGCCAGGAGCGCCAGTTGTTCATTCTGCAGCACCTCGTCGTAATAGGCCTGGTCGTGTTCCTCCCGCTCGGAGAAGTGGAAGAATTCATGCTGACCAATGGGGGTTGCCGAGAAAGTCGAAGTAGTGATGATATCTGCCCCGGCAGCAGCATAAGCGGCGTGGATTTCACGAATGACCTCCGGGCGGGTAAGCACCAGCAAATCATTATTATTCTTCAAATCGCGCGGTGAACCCGCAAAGCGTTCACCGCGGTAATCTGCCTCTGTCAGGTGGTATTTCTGCACCATGGTTCCGCATGCGCCATCCAGAATCAGGATGCGTTCACGCAGGGTGGAGGTCAAAAAGCCGGAGCGTTGTTGAGCATTTGTTTTCATCTTGCTGAAAATGGAAAACTGCCGGCTGGGAAAATCGCCCATCCGGCAGTTGGGAAAAAGTCATATACTGGCTGGCGGGACTCAGCGGCGGGGAGTCGGGTTGCGGTGCCAGGTAATGGCGCCCTTACCCACGGCATACAGGTAGGCCACCATCAGCACGCCGATAAAGGCAGTCATGGCGGCAAAAGCCTCACCGTTGTTCATCACGATATCCTGGAAGCCAAGAGCCCAGGGATAAAGGAAAATCACCTCCAGGTCAAACACAAGGAACAGAATGGCCACCAGGTAGAACTTGATGGAGAAGAAAGACGGGGAGCCATCACCCTCAGGAATGTTACCGCATTCGTAAGGCACATCCATGGCGGAGCGCATCTTGGAGCGGCGGCCGAAAACAATACTCAGGATGATAATCAGACCGGCAAAACCAAAACCGGCAATCAACTGAATGAGGGCTGAGAAATATTCCTGTAACATAACGCGGTGCAGATTTTATAGCAGCAAACGCCCGCCAAGTCAATACAAAACCCCGGGCGCACATGCGGATTCACTCACTTTTGCGGCCGGGGGGCAGGCGTTTTCATGATTTCCTGCAGGCGGGCATCCCACGCGGCGGCCTCATTTTCATTCTCCTTTGCGTTCTTACCATTGCGCAACAGATTGATAAGCCTGGCCATGGCCGGTTTGTAATCCTGTCCGGCGGCCATACGCAGCATCGCAAGCCCGCGGTCTTCATCCTTTGCCACAGGGTCACCCAGCAGCAGCATTTCGGCAAACACATGCTGAGCCATCGGATCACCAGCCAGTGCACCCTTTTCATACCAGGCGGCAGCGGTGTTTGCTTCCTCCAGGTACTGGTAGTACAGATTCCCCAGGGCGGTGGCCGCCTGCGGCACCGCGGCCGAAGCCTTCACCAGCCATGCCACCCCCTCTGCGCGGGTGGCAGCCTCCTGCGCCAGCAAGCGTCCCAGGCGGTACTGACCTTCAGCCACGCCAGCCTCAGCCGCAGAGCGCCAGTGCTTCAACGCCGCCTCCTTATTCTGTTTTCCCAGAAAGCCCTCGTGATGCAGGATTCCCAGAAACACCTCCGCCTCCCTGCTGCCCTGCGCGGCAGCAAGGCTGAACCAGTTGTATGCCTTCTGCGGGTCTGCCGGCACCCCGTGCCCGCCGGCAAAGTAAATACCGCCCAGGTCCAGCTGCGCGCGCAGCAAGCCACCCTCGGCCGCCTGATGCAGGTATTTCATAGCCCCGGCATAATCAGAGGCATCATGCTCCACATTGGGCTTCAACAGGACCTGCGCCTGGTCATACATAGCCTGCGGGGTGGCAGGTTCTGCAGATTCATCATTCCGGCAGGCTGAAAGGGAAAGCACCGGCAACAGGAGGAGGAAATATCGCATGCCGCGCATTATACCCGCATCTGCCGGATATGGCAAGCTCCTTACCCGCCTGTTTTTGCGCATTTAAGAAGAGCGCACGCATCTCAACTCCACCATGAATACACATTGTGACAACGCAACAACGAGTTTATTCGGCGCAGCAGATGTGGCCCAGCCCCTGCCTACCGATAAAATGCCGGAGCACTCCATGCGCCCGCAGGATGCCTTCGAACTCATCAAGGCAGAGCTGCTGCTGGATGGCAACGCCCGCCAGAACCTGGCCACCTTCTGCCAGACCTGGGATGATGAACAGGTGCATAAGCTCATGGACCTGAGCATCAGCAAGAACATGATTGACAAGGATGAATACCCCCAGTGCGCAGAGCTGGAAATGCGCTGCGTGCGCATGGTGGCCAATCTCTGGCATGCTCCGGCAGATGCAAACCCCATCGGTTGCTCCACCATCGGCAGCAGTGAGGCCTGCATGCTGGGCGGCATGGCAGCCCTCTGGCGCTGGCGGGCCCGCCGCAAGGCTGCGGGCAAACCCTGTGACCGCCCCAATCTGGTCTGCGGCCCGGTGCAGATCTGCTGGCACAAATTCTGCCGCTACTGGGACGTAGAAATCCGCGAGATACCCATGGCTCCGGGGCAGTACTGCATGAGCGAGGCCGAGGTGCTCAAGCGGGTAGACGAAAACACCATCTGCGTGGTTCCCACCTTCGGGGTCACCTACACCGGCCAGTATGAATTCCCGGATGAGGTCTGCCGTGTGCTCGACAAACTGGCGGCCTCCGGCGGACCGGATGTCGATGTCCATGTGGATGCCGCCAGCGGCGGGTTCCTGGCGCCCTTCTGCGCTCCCCACATCCCCTTCGATTTCCGGCTCAATCGCGTGAAGAGCATCAGCTCCAGCGGCCACAAATACGGTCTTGCCCCGCTGGGTTGCGGATGGGTCATCTGGCGCGATGAATGCGAACTCCCCAAAGACCTCACCTTTGCCGTGAACTACCTGGGCGGCAGCATCCCCACCATTGCCATCAACTTCTCACGCCCCGCCGGGCAGATTATTGCCCAGTACTATGATTTCGTGAGACTCGGCATGGAAGGCTACCGCGCCATCCACATGGCCGCCTACAACGTGGCCGCCTACCTGACAAAGGAAATTTCCAAGCTGGGTGATTTTGAGTTCATTGCCTCCGGCGACCCGGCAAAAGACATTCCGGCAGCGTGTTTCCATTTCAAGAACCCCAAGGAAGCGCCGTATAACCTCTACGAGCTCTCTGACCGGCTGCGCATGCGCGGCTGGCAGGTGCCGGCATTCTCCCTGCCCGCCAACGTGCAGGAAACCGTGGTCATGCGAGTCATGGTCCGGCAGGGATTCACCATGGATATGGCAAGGCTGCTCATCGAAGACATGAAGCACGCTATATGCCACTTGAAAAAATACAAATCCACTCAGAATATGAGTGAAGGCGACGGCATGGCCTTCAAACACACTTAATCCATATTCCTGGATGGTCTCAAGCCGCGGGGGTAGCAGGTCTGCTGCTGCTCCTCGCGGCAAAGCTCAAATGCTTTTTCAGGCTCGCCGGGAAACGCACGCAGACAATCCAGCACATGATTCCGGGTTGCCAGAGCCGCTTCCAGAGCCGCTTGTTCCCCGCCATATTGCTTATCTGAAAAATAGCGGGTAAAATGCATCTGATTGCGGCACAGGGTAACACGCCACCCCTGAAATGATGTAAAGTCGTACGTGAACCGGGTAATATTGCGAATTGTTTTCATATCCGCAAGCAGCATACTACAGACATTAACAAAACGCCATGTATATTAGGCAGCAACATGGTATAAATTAGAATATCCTTCAACCATTAGGCGCAAGACTGCTAACTATACTGGCTGCTTGCATGCAGATACGCTAAAATGCCTACACCATGAATCTCAAATCCATTACCTTCCGTTGTTCTGCTATTCAGCACGAGCGGATAAACACATTTCTGAACCAGGGCACAGACACGCGCACCGCCTTCATCACAGTATAGGCGAAGAGCGTACGATAGTGACAGATATCCCAGGTACAACTCGTGATAGTATCTACACACGCTACAACAAGTTTGGAAAGGATTTTTATCTAGTAGACACAGCAGGTATTCGTAA